>NZ_CM002285.1:7677837-7696703 GCF_000497445.1 Streptomyces roseochromogenus subsp. oscitans DS 12.976
GGGTGGGCGGCGCCGTCTCGGTCGGCGGTGCCGTCCCGTCCTGCTCCGGGTTCACCTGCCGCTCGCCCGCCTCTTCGTCGTTCGTACGCGGAGACATGGTCTCTCCTCGGTCGCCTGGTGCTGGTCGGAAGGGGAAGGCGCGGCCCGCCGTGGGGGAGGGGAAGATACGGGCCGCGCCGGTCTGGGGTGGGGGGCGGGGTCAGGGCCTGTCCGGCGGATCCTGTCGCGGACGCGGGGGCCGGCACGCCCTCCCCCACTGCCTCAAGGGCGTGGGAGGTGCCCCCAGCCCGGCGATGCCTGGCACGCACTCCCCCAGAGGGGGCACCCCCGTCGCCGCCGCGGGGCCGACATCCGGGCGGACGACGGGAATCGCCGGACAGGCCCTAGTACGGGCGGCGGATGCGGCGGCGCCACCAGCCCACGGCGGTGCCGAGCAGCAGGATCCCGGCCGCGCCCGATGCCGCCGACGCGGCGATCAGCACGGTGTTGCCGGATCGGGAACCGCCGGAGGACCCGGCCGGCTGCAGGGCGTCACCCAGCTGGCTGCGCACGTCCGTACCCGCGGTCGTGCCCTTGGCGAGCGGGCCGCGGGAACCGGAGGTGGGCTCGGCGACGTACGGGAAGTACTTCTCGAAGTTCTGGTCGTTCTTGTCGACCCCGTCGCCCAAGTTGTTCTTCATGCCGACCAGTGAGCCCTCCATCACCTGGAGTGCCTCGTCCACCACGTCGTCGGTGAGGCGACGTCCGTTCGGGAAGCCCGCGTTGTCGCCGTCCAGGACACCGAGCCGCTTGGGGTGCATGCTCGGCTCGATCGAGGTGTTCAGGCGCAGCTCCTCCGAAGGCCGCACGTAGGGCGGCTGGTTGAGGCCCTTGACGCCCTTGAGGAACACGTCGACCAGGTCGTTGCGCGGCTCGCTCGGCGCCTTGATCTTGTAGATCTGCTCGATGAGCCTGGGCAGTTCGGGGTTGGTGACGTTCTTCAGGAACTGGGCGTCGTACGCGGGCTGCGAGGCGTTGAACTTGTCCTTGTCCCTCTGCGGGTTCACGACCTCGTTGACCAGCGGGTTGCCCAGGCGCGATACCTGCGTGTAGTAGCCCTGCGCGTTGCGGCGCTGGGTGGTGGACCAGATGCCGACGACCGGCTGCTTCGAGGACTCGCGGATCAGGTCGGTGGGCACCTGCAGGGCGATGGTGTTGACGTTGTAGCCCTTGAGGGTGTCGTTGCCGACCTCGCTCAGGTTGCCGCCGTAGAGCAGGTCAAAGACGCGCAGGTCGGCGAAGAACGGGTCGTCCGCCTGCCCGGCGAAGGTCGTGGCGCCGCCCGCGGTCTTGTAGATGGCCTGCGAGCGCAGCTTGGCGTAGTCCGGCATGGAGGCCTTGCCGACGTTCGACGGCGCCACCGGCACGTCCTCGGCCAGCCTGGTCCGGTACGCCACCCGGTCGTGCTTGAGCCGGAGCAGATCGATGTCGTAGGTCTGCGTGATGTTGAGGTTCGGGTCGTCGAGGCTCTTCACGACACCGGTGTTGTAGAGGAACGTGTTGCCGTTCTTCGTGTGGGTCTTGAAGGTGTAGCGGAAGATCAGATCGTCTTTCGCGTCACCGTTGTTGTCGATATGGATGTCGTACTGGGCGTCGTCGGCGAACGTGTAGAAGTTCGGTCCGCCCGCCGGCTCCTCGAACGGGATCCAGTCGGCCACGATCGTCGTCGTGTCGGGCTTGTCCGGGCTGACGAACGCGTACAGGTCGGTGTTGTCGTACTGCGGGGTCCCCGAGATCAGCGGGGCCTCCCGGTGGGAGGAGGCGGAGGCCGCCCCGGGCGCCAGCGCGGCGACGCCGGCGGCGGTGAGCCCTCCGGCCGCCAGCGCCCCGCAGATGAGCGTGACCAGGCCCGCGCGTCCCGGGCCGCGCCTGGAGAAGGGACCCCTGGAGAAGAGAGGTGTCATGCCGTCCGTCCTCAGTGCCGACTTGCCTCTGACGGACGGGTCTTCGGAGCCGGCCCGCCGCTCGGATTGGCCGGCCGGAGAAAAACTTTTGGACACGTCCCGACCCGCGTTTTCGGCCCGCCGATCCGTATCACCGGCCGGAGGTGTGCGTTCATGCGGATGCGTGGAGTGCGCGGAGGGGCCGGCTGCGGCCACGGAGAGGGGGCCCGCATGCAGGCGGACGAGCTGCTCGTGCTCGTCGCGGGCGGCGACCAGAGAGCGTTCGAGGACCTGTACGCACTGGTGTCCGGGCCGGTGTACGGGCTCGTCCGACGGGTGGTGCGCGACCCCGCCCAGTCCGAGGAGGTCGCCCAGGAGGTGCTGCTGGAGATGTGGCGCTCGGCCGCCCGGTTCGACCCCGGCCGGGGCAGCGCGCTGTCCTGGATCCTCACCCTTGCCCACCGCCGTGCCGTGGACCGGGTGCGCAGCGCCCGCGCGGCCGGCGAACGCGAGCAGCGGGAGGCCCTGCGCGCCGGGGAGCCCGCCTTCGACCAGGTCGCCGAGGAGGTCGAGGCCGGTCTGGAACGGGAATGGGTGCGCCGCTGTCTGCACCGGCTCACGGCCCTGCAACGCCAGTCCGTGACCCTCGCCTACTACGACGGCTACACCTACCGTGAGGTGGCCGAGCGGCTCGCGCTGCCGCTGGGCACGGTCAAGACGCGGATGCGCGACGGACTCACCCGGCTGCGCGAGTGCCTGGGAGGAGCCGCATGAGCGTCCTGGGCAGGCTGCTGCGCCGCGAGGACCCGCACTCCCTCGCCGCGCCCTACGCGCTGGACGCCCTGGAACCGGGCGAGCGCCGCCGCTTCGAGAAACATCTGCGGGGCTGCGACCGCTGTGCCGCCGAGGTGCGGGAGCTGGCCGAGGACGCCGTGCGCCTCGCCTGGTCCACGGCGGCCCCGCCGCCCGCCGCCCTGCGCGAGCGGGTGCTCGCCGCCGTGCGCACCACCGCGCAGGACCAGGCCCCGGACCGGACGCCCGACCGGATGCCGGCCCGGGAGCGCACGCCCCAGCTGCCGCCGCACGTCTGGGGTACGCAGCCCCCGCCGCGACGCACCCGTACGCCCCGCACGCGCCCGCTCTTCGTGCCGCTCGCCACGGCCACCGCGGCGGCGGCCCTCGTCGTCGCCTCCCTCTTCGCCGTCCAGGCGCACCGCACCCAGGACCGGCTCGACGCCGAGCGGTCCCGGGCACGTGAGATCGCCCACGTTCTGGCCGCGCCCGACGCCCGCACCGTCACCAGCGAGGACGCGCGTGGCCGCGGTATCGGAGTGATCGCTTCCGCCTCGCAGGGGGAGGCCGTCGTCACCCTCAGCGGATACGGCTCCCCGCCCGACGGTCGCGTCCGCCAGCTCTGGCTCATGCGCCCCGGCGTGCAACCGCGCTCCCTCGGGCTCTTCGCGGGCGACACGCCCTTGGTCGCGAAGGCTCTCGACGCCTCCTCGACGTCACTCGCCGTAACCGTCGAGCCTGAGGGCGGCTCAGCGCAGCCCACCAGCCAGCCCATTGTCCAACTCACCCTGAAATCGGTCGGATTCGGAGAGTAGTCAAAGTGGGACGGTCAACAGCCTTATGGGGAAGGTGAATCCTGTGCCCGAGATACCCGCGTGCCCGGGTGGGGCGATAGGGTTACCCTGCCCGGGCCGGGTGGACTCGTACGGGTGGGGAGTGACATGGATCAGATAACAGTGCGCAGCAGGGCCAGGGTCCCTGCGATCACCTGCGGGAGCAGCGCGACCAGTTCGCGTCTGGACCGCCATCTCTCGGTGCTGGCGGGCCCCGCCATACCGCAGCGGGAGACGGTCGAGGCGACCTCGCTGATGCGCGAGCTGACGGCGCGTGACACCGCACATCAGCGCAGCGACCGGGGCAGGCGGGTCAGCCGCGTCTCCCTGTTCGCACCGCTGCGCCGGCTGCGGCGCTCGCTGTTCGGCGGCCACTGAAACGGCCACTGAGCAGCCGTCGACCCGGTCGACGGCCCCCTGGAGTTCTTCCGGGGCGCCCGTGCTCAGGCCGCCGCACCGTCCCGGCGCATCGCTGCGATCTCGTCGTCCGTCATCCCCACGGCACGCAGCAGCGCCCCGGTGTGCTGTCCGAGCGCGGGCACATCACCCATCCGCGCCTCGTCCCCGCCCGGCAGTGTGATGGGAGGCAGCAGCGCCTGCAACGGCCCGGCCGGCGACCCCACCGCACGCCACCGCTCCCGGGCCGCCAGCTGCGGATGCGCGGCCAGTTCGTGCAGATCCCGCAGCCGGGCACAGGCGATGCCCGCCTTCTCCAGCCGGGCCAGCGCCTCCTCGGCGTCCAGCGCGCCGAGCGCCCGCGCCACCAGCTCGTCCGTCTTCTCCCGGTTCGCGACCCGTGACGCGTTCGTCGCGTACGCTGGGTCCGTCCCCAATTCCGGGCACCCTATGACCTGTTCGGCCAGCCGCCGCCACTCCCGGTCGTTCTGTACGGACAGCAGCACCCGCCCGCCGTCCGCCGTCGGATAGGCGTCGTACGGCGCGATGACGGCGTGTGCGAGGCCCGTGCGCGCCGGGGGCTCACCCCCATGCATCGCATGGTGCAGCGGATGCCCCAGCCACTCGGCGAGCGCCTCCAGCATCGACACCTCCACCGGCCCGCCCCGCCCGGTCGTCCCGCGCCGCACGAGTGCCGCCAGGACACCCGAGAACGCGTACATGGCCGCCGCGATGTCCGCCGCCGGAACCCCCGCCTTCACCGGCTGCTCCGGCGTCCCAGTCACCGACACGAGTCCTGCCTCGCACTGCACGAGCATGTCGTACGCCCGCTTGTCCGCGTACGGCCCGAAGGAGCCGTAGCCCGAGATGTCCACCGCGATCAGCCGCGGATGCGCCGCGCACAGCGTGGCCGCGTCCAGACCGAGCCGGGCCGCCGCCCCGTGGGCGAGGTTCTGCACGAACACGTCCGCGTCCGCGATCAGCCGCCGTACGGCCTCCAGGCCGCGCGGGTCCTTCAGGTCCAGCGCGAGGGACTCCTTGCCGCGGTTGCACCACACGAAGTGCGAGGCGAGACCGCGGGCCGCCGTGTCGTAGCCGCGCGCGAAGTCGCCGCCGTCGACCCGCTCCACCTTGATGACCCGGGCGCCCAGATCGGCGAGCTGCCGGGTCGCGAAGGGCGCGGACACGGCCTGTTCGACGGCGACGACGGTGATGCCCGCAAGGGGCAGGGGCTGCTGATCCATGGCCTGGATCATGCCCCTGAACGGCGGCTTTGTCAGTAGGGCGAGGTCACTGACCGCGGTTGTACCGGCACACGGCCAGCGGCAGGAACACGGCGACGAGGGCCAGGCTCCAGGTGAGCGCCCCGGCGGCCGGGTGGGCCACCGGCCAGGCGGAGTCCGGCGGTACGGCGGCGTTGCCGAAGAGGTCGCGCAGGGCGGTCGTCACCGCGCTGATCGGGTTCCACTCGGCGAGCGTGCGCAGCCAGCCGGGCAGGTTGCCGGTGGGGATGTAGGCGTTGGACAGCAACGGCAGGACGAAGGAGGAGGCGCCGAGCTGCCCGGCCGCGTCCTCGCTGCGGGTGAGCAGCCCCAGGAAGATCCCGGCGCAGGTGCAGGCGAACCGGAAGAGCAGCAGCAGCCCCACGGCACCGGCCGCGTCGGTCGCGGACCCCTCGATCCGCCAGCCCACGGCGAGCCCGACGAGCAGCAGCGGCACCGTGCCGACGACCGTGACCACCAGGTCCGCCACCGCCTGTCCCAGCGGGACGGCGGCGCGGCTCACCGGCATCGTCCGGAAACGGTCCATCACGCCCCGGTGGGTGTCGGCGGCTGCCTGGAACATGCCGGTCATCAGCCCGCCGGCCGCGGTCGCGACCAGCAGCCCCGGCACCAGGAAGGCCCGATACTCGCGGCCGGGCATCGCCAGCGCGCTGCCGAAGACATAGCCGAAGAACAGCAGCATGTTGATCGGCATCAGCTGGGTCAGGACCGCCAGACCTGGACTGTTGCGGACCCGGCGCAGCTGTCGGCCCGTCATCGCCAGACCGTCGTAGGCCAACGTGCTCATGCGGCTGGCTCCTTGCTGTGCGTGCTCTGCGCCGACTCCCCGGTGAGCCGCAGGAAGACGTCGTCGAGAGTGGGCGGGCGCAGGGTGGCGTCCAGCAACGGAACGCCGGCCGCGTCGAGTTCACGCACCAGGCGTGGCAGCGTCAGGGTCGGATCGGAGCTGACGGCGCCGACGGAGTTGCGCTCACGGTCGAACACGGGCTCGCTTCCGGTCAGTTGATCGAGCACGGCCGCCGCCTTCGGCAGCGCGTCGCCGTCGGCGACCACGGCCTGTGCGTACGCCCCGATGAGCGCCTTGAGTTCGGCGGGCGAGCCGGTGTGTGCGACCCGGCCCCGGTCCACCAGGGCGATGTCGTCCGCGAGTTGGTCGGCCTCCTCCAGATACTGGGTGGTCAGCAGCACGGTCGTACCGTCCGCCTTCAGGTCGCGCACCGCCTGCCAGATGCGAGTGCGGCTGGCCGGGTCGAGCCCGGTGGTCGGCTCGTCGAGGAAGAGCACATCGGGGCTGCGGACGAGGCTCGCCGCGAGGTCCAGCCGGCGCCGCATACCGCCCGAGTAGGTCGCGGCCCTGCGGTCGGCGGCCTCGGTCAGACCGAAGCGCTCCAGCAGGTCGTCGGCCCGCGCGGCCGGTCCGCGCACCCGGTGCAGCCGGGCGAACAGCCGCAGGTTCTCGCGGCCGGTGAGGTCGCCGTCGACCGAGGCGTACTGCCCGGTGACCCCGATCCGGCTCCGCACGGCGGCGGCGTCCCGCACCAGGTCGTGCCCGGCGACCCGCGCCGAACCGGCGTCCGGCCGCAGCAGCGTGGTCAACAGCCGCACGGCCGTCGTCTTGCCGGCGCCGTTCGGGCCGAGCAGCCCGCAGACGGTCCCCTGTGCCACCGCCAGATCCAGTCCCCGCAGGGCGTGCACCGCGCCGAAGCGCTTCTCCAGCCCTTCACTAAGTACAGTGTACGTAGAAGTCATGCCGTGACCCTACCTCACTACGTACGCTGTACGTAACTAGGATGGTGGCCGAGGTGATGATCGATGGCAGTCCGAGGGGCCGTCCCCGAAGTGATCTGGGCGCGCCCCGAGCGCACCGGCCGGGGCCCGAAACCGGCGTACACCCGCGACGACGTCGCGGCCGCCGCCGTCCGGATCGCCGACGAGCGGGGGCTCGACGCGGTGTCGATGCGGCATGTCGCGGCCGAGCTGGGCTGCGGCACCATGTCGCTGTACAACTACGTCCCCCGCAAGGAGGACCTGTACGAGCTGATGGTGGACGCGATCAGCTCGGAGCACGAGGTGTGGGAGCCGAGCGGGGACTGGCGGGCCGACACACTCCGGGTGGCGCGGCAGACACGTGAGCTGATGCGCCGGCATCCCTGGCTGCCGCGCCTGATGTCACCGGTGTACGGCTTCAGCCCGCATGCCCTGCGCTATCTGGAGCACTGCCTGGCCTGCCTGGACCCGCTGGAGGCGTCCTACGGCACCAAGCTGGAGCTGATCGCGATGGTGAACGGCATCGTGACGACGTACGTCCGCAACGAACTCGACACCGCCGAGCGGGTGCGGGCGCTGCCGTGGTCCGAGACCGAGGAGAACGCGGTGCGCGGGGCTTACCTCGCCGGTCAGGTCGCTTCCGGTGCGTATCCGAGGATGGCGGCGGCGTTCGCGCAGGATGCGGGGCCGATCGATCTGGAGGCGGTTTTCGACCGGGCGTTGGGGCGGCTTCTGGATGCGTTCTCGCCGCGCTAGCTCGGGCGGTTCGGCGGGTGCGGGTGCGTTGTGACTGGTCGCGCAGGTCCTCGCACCCCCAGGGGGTTGTCCTCGGTCCGGTTCCACAGCGAGCTAGATCAGCGCGAACTGGCCCTCCGGGCCCTCTTCGTGGTGGTCCAGGACCGAGGCGGGGCTGCGGGATGCGTCCGGGGGCGGGAGGACCCCAGCCTCCCGCAGGTCCGTCGCCGTGATCGCCGACGTCACCTTCAACTCGGCTCGCTGCGGGCGCAGTTCGGCCAGCAGGGCCAGGACCGTGATCAGTTCCAGCAGTTCCGAGGTCCAGGTCTGGGGCCAGACCGGCGGGCGGATCGCGGTGAGGGTGCCCGGCTCGGGCGGGGCCGTGCGGGCCGTGAACCAGGACTCCAGGACCCGGGCACCCGCCACCGCGTATTCCCAGGCTTCCTGCGGGACGGGGGAGACGCGGCCCTCGTCCAGGTGGAGAGCTTCCTCTTCGGGGTCGTAGCTGAGGGTGACGGGCCGGGCCGGCAAGGGTGCGCGGACGTAGGGGCGGCGGCCGCCGGGCAGCTTGGGGCGCTCGCCGTCGCGGCGCATCAGCCACAGCATGCGGCGGCCCAGTTCGACACCGGCCGACCACTGGGCGGGGTCGTCGGTGAGCGGGACGGTGAGGCCGGGGCCGGTGGCCGCGAGGATCCAGGACAGGACGTCCGCCGGGGCGGGGGCGGCGCCCAGGCGGTCGGCCAGGTGGGCCGTCAGGCCCGGCGCGAGGTTGGGTTCCATGCCGCCGGGGCGTCGGTACAGCGGGCGGATGAGGCCTGTGCGGAGGGTGGGGAGCAGCGAGGTGACCAGCAGGGGGTCGTCCTCGGCTCCCGTCTCCACCGCGAAGACCTGGTGCGCGTCCGCCACCCGCCACAACTCCGGCCGGGCGGTGTCGATCAACCGGTGGTCCGGGATCAGCCACTGCTCGTCGAAGGGGGCCGCGAGGACGCGCACGGGCTCCGCACAGGGCCCCTCGGCGCGGGCCAGCCGCTCGGTGCCGGTGGACTGTCCGGGCAGCTGGCCCACCGCCGAGCCGATCGTGCGGGCGCGGGTCGGCTCGAACAGAGCCTCCCGGTCCGGCCCTTCGGCCTTCAGCAGGGCGTCCCAGCGCGCCTTCAGGGAGCCGGCGTCGGGTGCCGTCGGCCAGGCGCGGCCCGGTCGCAGCGGTGCGACGGACCACGGCATGAGGTCCGCCAGCAGCGGAGCGTCGTCGAACGTCACGCAGGGCATGGTACGGCAGCGCCCTGAAGGGGCGCGGGGAACTGCGCGACCAGCCACAACGCACCTGCAGACGTCCGACGGCCCATCACGGCCCTCCCAGCGGAGCGTCGAGGCATCGTACGACCTGACCGGGAGCCGGTATCAGGTCGCATCCAGAGTCACCGTGAACGAGAAGCGGTCCCCCCGGTAGTGGATCACCGCCACGTCCAGCACCCGGCCCTCGGCGTCGTACGTCACGCCCGTGTAGTGCAGGATCGGGCTGAGCAGCGGTACCTGGAGGAGGCGGGCGGTCTCCGGGTCGGCGAGACGGGCCTCCACCGTGTCCGTGATCCGGCTGATGTCCGCCTTGACGACGTCCCGCAGCACCTTGGTCATGGGCCAGCGGACCAGGTCGTCCAGGTCGATGCGCGCGGCGAGTTCGGGGCGGATGTGGTTGACGGCGTGGTTGGTCGGCTCGCCGGTCTTCTCGTCGCAGCGCAGTCGGTGGTACGCCGCCACTTCCGCGAGGCCGGGGAAGTACTCGGCGAGCCCGGCCGGCACGGGCACCGGGCCGTGGTCCAGCAGCTCGGTCGTCATCCCGGACTGCTGGGCCACGATCGCGTCCACCGAGCCCAGCAGCCGCACGGGCGCCCCGCGCCGCACTCCGGGCTCGATGAACGTGCCGCGCCGCCGGTGGCGGCTGATCAGCCCCTCGTCCTCCAGCTCCTTCAGCGCCTGCCGCATCGTCAGCACACTCACGCCGTAGTGCTCCGCCAGCTGCTCCTCCGTGGGCAGCCGCAACGGGTCCTCGGGGGAGCGGCCGAGTATCGAGGCGCGCAGCGACTGCGACACCTGGTACCACAGCGGAAGTTTGCGGTTCAGGACGATCGAATCCGGAGCGAAGGAGGTCACGCGGCTATCCGTACCTGTCGATGAACGCAGGACGCAACAGAGGCGTCATGCGCGGAAATGGCGCTGGAGCCCCTGCCACACGTCGTCGTAGCGCTGCTGGAGGTGCTCGGCGCGGGCCGCGAGCGGGCTGAGCGTGACCGGCCAGCGGGTCTCGAACATGAACGCCAGCCCGTCGTCGATCTTCTGCGGCTTCAGCTCCGCCGCGCTCGCCTTGTCGAAGGTCTCCCGGTCCGGGCCGTGCGCCGACATCATGTTGTGCAGCGAACCGCCGCCCGGCACAAAGCCCTCCGCCTTCGCGTCGTACGCGCCCTCGATCAGGCCCATGTACTCGCTCATCACGTTCCGGTGGAAGTACGGCGGCCGGAACGTGTCCTCGCCCACCAGCCAGCGCGGGGCGAAGACGACGAAGTCGACGCCTGCCAGCCCCGGGGTGTCCGAGGGCGAGGTCAGCACCGTGAAGATCGACGGGTCCGGGTGGTCGTACGAGATGGTGCCGATCACATTGAAACGGCGCAGGTCATAGATGTACGGCACATGGTTGCCATGCCAGGCGACCACGTCCAGGGGCGAGTGGTCGTACGTCGCCGTCCAGAGGTTGCCGCAGAACTTGTTCACCACCTCCACCGGGCCGGTCACGTCCTCGTACGCCGCGACCGGCGCCCGGAAGTCCCGGGCGTTGGCGAGCCCGTTGGCGCCGATCGGGCCGAGGTCGGGCAGCTGGAACGGAGCCCCGTAGTTCTCGCACACATAGCCCCGGGCGGAATCGTCCAGGAGCAACACACGGAAGCGCACCCCACGCGGGATCAACGCCACCTGGGCGGGCTCCACATGAAGCAGGCCGAACTCGGTGTGCAGCAGCAGTCCGCCGCGCTCCGGCACGATCAGCAGCTCGCCGTCGGCGTCCGAGAAGACGCGCTCCATCGAGGCGTTGGCGTGGTACAGGTGCACGGCCATGCCCGTGCGCTGGGTGGCGTCGCCGTTGCCGCCGAGCGTCCACAGGCCGGCCAGGAAGTCGGTGCCGGCCGGCGGCTCGGGCAGCGGGTTCCAGCGCAGCCGGTTGGGGTCGGGCACGGTCTCGGTGAACGGGGCCGTACGGATCGCGCCGTTGTCGGCGCGGGTGAACGCCGGGTGCGCGGCCGACGGGCGGATGCGGTACAGCCAGGAGCGGCGGTTGTGCGCGCGCGGCTCGGTGAACGCCGTGCCGCTCAGCTGCTCCGCGTACAGCCCGAGCGGTGCCCGCTGCGGCGAGTTGCGGCCCACGGGCAGGGCGCCCGGCACCGCCTCCGAGGCGTGTTCATTGCCGAACCCGGTCAGGTACGACAGTCCCGGGGCGGTCTTCCGCGCTCCTCCACGCTCGAATTCGCTCGCGTGGGAGGCACCCCCATCGCTCATGATCGCTCCCTTGCGCTCCCGGTGCGCGCCTGACGCGCTCCTCATTCCTATGTAACACCGTAGGAATAGCTCGGGGGTGCGCGCAAGAGGGACCGGGGTACTCCGCCCGGGGGACTGCGCAGGGTGGCCGGAACCAGACTTCAGAGGGATTCGCGGGACCGGAGCGTTGTTCTACTCTCCCGGCATGCCCATGACGCCGTGGACCCGCAGGACGCTCGCCGCACTCGCGGTGTGCCTCCTGCCGCCGCTCGGCGCGGCGGGCTGCACGACCGGACACGCCCACGGCGGCACTGTCTCGTCCTCACCGGTCGGCAAGGTCTTGGACGGCACCGACGAGACCGGCCGGCATCTGCGCGAGGTCGACAGGAAGAACGCGCCCGAGGTCGGAGTCGAGGTGACCCCGCACTCCGGCGGCGGCTGGGACGTCCGGCTGAGCTTCCGTCACTTCCGCTGCTCGGCACCCGGCACCGCGCCGACGGCGGTGACCGGGCGCGGGCTCGTGCACCTCCTCGTCGACGGCCACCAGGTCGCCGGGTTGCGCACCCGCGCGTACCGCCTGCCCGACCGCCTCGTCCCGCACGGCACCCACCACGTCACCGCCCGCCTGTACGCCGACGACGGCACCGTGTGGGCCGTCCACGGCAGACCGGTGCAGAGCACCGCCGACATAACGGTGTCCGACGTGGAGACGGCCACGGCCACGGCCCAGCCCCCGACCGGCACGGAGACACCGGTCGCCGGGAAATGAGTGCACCCGCCACTCTTCTCCGTACGGGAGGGCGAGGTTCACCGGACCCTGGGGGAGAGGCATCATGAAGTCCGTGCCCCATGCGACATCGCTCCGCCGTGCGCCCGTTCAGCGGCGCAGCGCCGAACGGCTGACCAGGATCCTCGACGCCTGCGCCGAACTCCTCGACGAGGTCGGCTACGACGCCCTGAGCACCCGCGCCGTCGCACTGCGCGCCGGTGTCCCCATCGGCTCCGTCTACCGATTCTTCGGCAACAAACGGCAGATGGCCGACGCCCTCGCCCAGCGCAACCTGGAGCGGTACACCGAGCGCGTCACCGAGCGGCTGAAGGCGGCGCGCGGTGGGGGCGACTGGCGGGCGGCGATGGACGCCGTCCTCGACGAGTACCTGGCCATGAAGCGCACCGCGCCCGGCTTCTCCCTGGTCGACTTCGGCAACCAGATACCGGTCGGCACCCGCCACACCGAGCCCAACACCCGCGTCGCCGACCGGCTCACCAAGCTGCTCTCCGGCTACCTCGACCGCACGCCCGACGACGAGCTGCGCCGGGTCTTCCTGGTCGCCGTGGAAACCGCGGACACCCTCGTCCAGCTGGCCTTCCGGACCGACCCGGACGGGGACGAGGCGATCATCACCGAGACACGGGTACTGCTGCGGGCATATCTGGGGCGCGTGCTCGACTGAACGGTCACCCGGCCGAATCCGAAGGGTCATCCGAAGGACTCCCCTCCATGCATACCGGTCGGTATGCTCTCCCCGAGACCCCGCGCTCGGCCGGAGCCCTCCGCGCTCGCCCCGAGCCCCGCGCTCGCCCGGCACCACCGCCGACCCTCCGGGAGGACCCGTGTCCCGCACCGCCCTGCGAATCTGCCCCCTGTGCGAGGCCACCTGCGGGCTGACCCTCACCCTCGAAGGCACCCGTGTCACCGGCGCCCGCGGTGACCGCGAGGACGTCTTCAGCAAGGGCTTCATCTGCCCCAAGGGCGCCTCCTTCGCGGCCGTCGACTCCGACCCCGACCGGCTGCGCACCCCGCTCGTCCGCAGGGACGGCGAACTGCGCGAGGCCACCTGGGCGGAGGCCTTCGACGCGGTCGCCGCCGGTCTGCGCCCGGTCGTGGAGGGCCGCGGCCCGGACTCGGTCGGCGTGGTCCTCGGCAACCCCAACGTGCACACCGTGGCCGGCGCACTCTATCCGCCGGTCCTCCTCGCCGGCCTGCGCACCCGCAGCCTGTTCACCGCCTCCACGGTCGACCAGATGCCCAAGCACGTCTCCAGCGGGCTGCTCTTCGGCGACGCGAACGCCATCCCCGTGCCGGACCTGGACCACACCGACCACCTGCTCCTCATCGGCGCCAACCCCCTGGAGTCCAACGGCAGTCTGTGCACCGCCCCCGACTTCCCCGGCAAGCTCAAGGCACTCAAGGCCCGCGGCGGACACCTGACCGTGGTCGACCCGCGCCGCACCCGCACCGCGAAGCTCGCCGACCGGCACCTGGCGATCCGCCCCGGCACCGACGCCCTGCTGCTCGCGGCGATGGCACACACCCTCTTCGCGGAGGACCTGGCCGACCCCGCCCACCTCGCCCCGCACGTCCAGGGGATCGACGAACTCCGGGAAGCGATGGAGGACTTCACCCCCGAAGCTGTATCCGAGGCCTGTGACCTGGACGCCGACGTCATCCGCACCCTCGCCCGCGAACTCGCCGCCGCCCCCACCGCCGCCGTCTACGCCCGCATCGGCAGCTGCACCGTCCCGCACGGCACCCTGGCCAGCTGGCTGGTGGACGTCCTCAACATCCTCACCGGCAACCTGGACCGGCCCGGCGGTGCCCTCTTCCCGCAGGCCGCCACCGACAAGACGCCCCGCCCGGCGGGCCCCGGGCGCGGCTTCACGCTCGGCCGCTGGCACTCCCGGGTACGTCAACTGCCCGAGGCGAAGGGCGAGTTGCCGCTCTCCGCGCTCGCCGAGGAGATCGACACCGCCACCGCCGAGGGTGAGCCCGTCCGTGCGCTGATCGTCGTGGCCGCCAACCCGGTGCTCTCCGCGCCCGACGGCGACCGCCTCGACAAGGCCCTGGACTCCCTGGACTTCATGGTCAGCGTCGACCCGTACCTCAACGAGACCTCGCGGCACGCCGATGTCGTACTGCCCCCGCCCCCGCCCTCCCAGAGCCCGCACCACGACTTCGCCTTCAACACCCTTGCCGTGCGCAACCAGGTCCGCTACACCCGCCCCGCGGTCCCGCTGGAGCCCGGCCGGATGGCCGAGAGCGAGATCCTCGCCCGGCTGATCCTCGCCGCCACCGGCATGCACGGCGCCGACCCGGCCGCCGTGGACGCGATGGTCATCGACCAGACCCTCGGCAAGGCCGTACAGGAGAAGCACTCGCCGGTGTTCGGCCGCGACCCGCGCGAACTCGTGGCACAGCTCACCGGCGAGACCGGTCCCGAGCGGCGGCTGGACCTGATGCTCCGCCTCGGCCCGTACGGCGACGGCTTCGGCGCCCGGCCCGACGGGCTGACCCTGGCCAAGCTGCTCGCCCACCCGCACGGCATCGACCTCGGCCCCCTGCGCCCGCGTCTGCCGCAGCCGCTCAAGACCCGCAGCGGCAAGGCGGAGCTGCTGCCCGAGCCGATCGCCGCCGACCTGCCCCGGCTGCGCGAGGCCCTGCGCGAGCGCCCCGAAGGCATTGTCCTGGTCGGCCGCCGCCACCTTCGCTCCAACAACAGCTGGATGCACAACGTGCCCGCCCTCACCGGCGGTTCCAACCGCTGCACCCTGCACATCCACCCCGAGGACGCGGCCCGGCTCGGCGTCCGGGACGGGGCGGACGTACGGGTGAAGGGCGCCGGGGGAGAGGTGGTGGCGCCCGCCGAGGTCACCGACGCCGTACGGCCCGGTGTGGTGAGCCT
Source organism: Streptomyces roseochromogenus subsp. oscitans DS 12.976 (assembly GCF_000497445.1). Classification (NCBI taxonomy): domain Bacteria; kingdom Bacillati; phylum Actinomycetota; class Actinomycetes; order Kitasatosporales; family Streptomycetaceae; genus Streptomyces; species Streptomyces roseochromogenus. The sequence goes on from NZ_CM002285.1 coordinate 7,692,771, forward strand.
GCCGCACGGCTGGGGCCACGACCGCCCCGGTACCCGCCTCGGCCACGCCACCGAGGCCCCCGGAGTCAACGTCAACCAGCTCCTCGACGGCAGCCTGCTCGACCCGCTCTCGGGCAACGCGGTCCTCAACGGCGTCCCCGTCCAGCTCGCCGCAAGCCTGTGACCTGAACTTTCGCGCCTGTAGCCTGGGCCTGGTCACGGCGATGCACCCGCTGTACAAGCGCCTGAAGATGTCCCCGGTGGTGCTCGGGTCAGGAATTCTCTTCTCTGTCATCTGAGTCCGTGCCTTTTGGGTCTTTTGGGTCTTTATCTCCCCGTGGTCGGCGAACACCGGGGCATCCCTGGGCTTCTGTCTGGGCGTCGGTCAGCCGCTGTCGATGACCATGGTGGTGCAGGCGGCACCGGCGGAGGCTCGCTCCACGGCGCTCGCGCTGCGGCTGACCGGCAACCGGCTCGGCCAGGTCGCCGCCCCGGCCGCCGCGGGCCCGGTCGCGGGCGTGGCGGGGTGGCGGGGCCGTTCGTGATGCTCGGGCGTTGCTGCTGCTGCTGCTGTCGTCGGTGGTGGGCACGCGCTCGCCGGGGCGGTCCGAGGGGGCCGTTCGGGTGGCGGGGAAGCGGGCGCGGCGCTCGGGATTGCGCCGCACGAGCGATCTCTGACGGCGCGCCCGGCGTCGTTGCCGCGGGTCGAGGCCTCTATCGTGCAGAGTTCAGGCGAAAGAGCGATTTGTATGAAAATCGTCTGACTCGGAGGATTGCTCATGGCCACCCCGACACTCCCACGTCCCCTCCGAACCCGAGCGGGTGCCACGGTCGCCCTCACCGCCCTCGCCGCGGTGGGTGCGTCGTGGGTGGCGGCGCCGCAGGCGGCGGCTCAAGGGGAGAACGGCGATATCAGGGTGCACAGCGTGGGCGTGCCCTACGGTGTGACGAAGGACGAGCCGACGGTCTGCAGGTTCTACCTCGACGCCGTCAACTTCGACATCCTGCCCAATATCGCCTACATCATCCAGGCCCAGCCCCCGCTGCCCACCGCCGCCACCGTCACCGGCATCATCCAGCTCGCCGGTGGCGCCGGACACACGGATCCGATCGGCCTGACCGACGGGCAGTACAAGCTCACCTGGGTCGCGGCGGGTGCCGTCAAGGAGAAGCTCTTCCGCGTCAACTGCCATGACGGCCATCACGAGCACGACGGGCACGACGGTCCGAACGGGCAGATCGAGGACCACGACCACCAGGACCACCAGGACCACGGGGACCACCGCGGGGACCACGACCACGACCGGCAGGACGGCCCGGGCTGGGGCAGGAGAGACGATCCCCCGAGGGGCGGGGTGCACGCGGGTGGGGGCGGGCTCATCGACACGGCCGCCGCGTACGCGCCGGTGGCCGCCGCGGGTGCCGTGGGCCTGATCGCGCTCGGCGGCACCGTGTACATCCGGCGAAACCGCCGACGGCCTCATGGCGCCGCGTAGGCGCAGCCGCAGGCCCTGGCACCGGACTCGCGCCTACCGCCTCACCAGGACGGCCCTGCTGGTGACCGTCCTGGTGACGGTGGGGCACCGGTGCGGGGGCTGGCATGTCGGGCCTCGCAAGGCGGGGGACCCCAACGCGGTCGCCGCCGCCGGCGGACCGGGCGCGAGCGAGGAGGAATCCTGCGAGGCCCCAACCGGCCCCCCGCCCCCGCCGCTGCCCCGGTCCCGGCCGACGTCCTTCCGCATCCCCTCCCTGGGTATCGACGCCCCGATCGCGGCCCTCGGGCTCGACCAGCAACGAGAGCTGGAGACCCCGCCCGTCGACCAGCCCAGACTGGTCGGCTGGTACGAGGGCGGCCCCACACCGGGCGAGCCCGGTACCGCGATCGCCGTCGGCCACCGGGACACCCTGACCGGCCCGGCCGTCTTCGCCGGGCTCGCCCAGGTCAAACCCTGCAAGGTCATCGAGGTCACGCGCGCCGACGGCCAGACCGCCGTCTACACCGTGGACCGGATGAAGGTCTACGACAAGGCGGGCTTCCCGGACAAGGAGGTCTACGGCCCGGTCCGGCGACCGGAACTGCGCGTGCTGACCTGCGGCGGCCTCTACAGCCGACGCACGGGCTACACCAGCAACGTGGTGGTCTTCGCCCACCTGTCCGCGACCAAGTGACGGGACGGGCCGCGCCATCTCTTCCCCCGGCCCACCGCATTCCGTTAACTTCCGTGACCCACAGGCCCCGTTCGACCCGCCGGGGCCTTCGGCCAAGGAGCAGCGGCGCTCCGGACAGCCCTCGGGGGCAGCAGTCATGACACGCGCCATCTCACTGCACGACGTGAGCAAGTCCTACACACGCGGCCCGCGCGTGGTCGACCGGCTCTCGCTGGACATCGCGCCCGGGGAGTTTCTGGTCCTGCTCGGCCCGTCCGGCTGCGGCAAGTCCACCGTGCTGCGGATGATCGCCGGCCTGGAGGACATCGACGAGGGCGAGCTGCTGCTCGACGGCGAGTACGCCAACGACTGGCAGCCCGCCGAGCGGCATCTCGCCATGGTCTTCCAGAACTTCGCCCTCTACCCGAGCATGACGAGCCGCGACAACATCGGCTTCCCGCTGCGTATCGAGGACCCCGGCGCCGACCCCGCCCCGCGCGTCACCGCCACCGCCCGCATGCTGGGCATCGAGGACCTCCTCGACCGCTTCCCGAGCGAGCTCTCCGGCGGCGAGCGCCAGCGGGTCGCCATGGGCCGGGCCATCGCCCGGCACCCCTCGGCGTTCCTGATGGACGAGCCGCTGTCCAACCTCGACGCCAAGCTGCGCAACCGTCTGCGCGCCGAAATATCCCAGCTCACCCGCGAGCTGGGGGTCACCACGGTGTACGTCACCCATGACCAGGCCGAGGCGATGTCCCTCGGTGACCGGGTCGCCGTGCTGCGCGGCGGAGTGCTCCAGCAGGTCGGCACCCCGCGCGAGGTCTACGCACTGCCCCGCAACGTCTTCGTCGCCGCCTTCATCGGCATCCCGCGCATCAACCTGCTGTGCGGTCTGGTCCGCGCCCCGCTGGACGGCGCCATGACCATCAGCCTGGGCAAACAGGCCCTGCGGCTGCCCGAACCCCTCTGCCTGGACCACCAGTTACTGCGGGTGCAGCAGGGCCGCGAGGTGATCGTGGGGCTGCGCTCGGAGGCGGTGCGCATCGCCAGACATAGCTCCGCCCGGCCGGGCGAGGTGGCGATCACCGGGCTCGTGGAGCATGTGGAGTTCCAGGGCCACGAGATCCTCGTCCACTTCACCACCGGCTCCCGCCCCGCCGTCGTACCCGATCTGGAGGCGCCGCGCCCGGCGGACCGGCCGCCGCGACGGCGGCGCAGAGAGGGCCCGACCGTGCTGGACCGGCTGCGGGAGCGGGCCGGTGCGTGGCGTGCCGGGCCGGTGGTGGTGCTCGCGCACCCCGGGGACGCCGAGCCGGGGGACACGCCCCCGGAGGGCCGGCTCCCCGGCGACCTGGTGGTCCGCACCACCCCCGACCTCCGGCTGCGCCACGGCATGCAGGTCCCGCTCCTGGTCGACCTCGCCCATCTCTTCGTCTTCGACCAGCAGGGCGACCGCATCTGCCCGTCCCCCGACCGGCTGCCCGACCTGGATGAGTGAGCACCGGACCGCCCGGCGATGATGTCCGGGTACGTCTGCCAAGGTCTGGCGACGTCCGGCAACGTCTGGCGCCGAAAAACTATCGCCGCTAGTTTGTGTGCCGGACGACGCGGACCCCGCCGGGAGGAAGCAGCATGAAGGCACACGACGGCCTGTACATCGACGGCGCCTGGCGCCCCGCCGCGAGCACGGATGTCATCGAGGTCGTGAACCCGGCCGACGAGCAGGTCATCGCCCGCGTCCCGGCGGCCGGCGCCCTGGACGTCGACACCGCCGTCCGCGCGGCCCGCGCCGCCCTGCCCGGCTGG
>NZ_CM002285.1:7697313-7743512 GCF_000497445.1 Streptomyces roseochromogenus subsp. oscitans DS 12.976
CCGCAGTTCTCCCAGGCCGTGCACGCGGCCGTGCCGATCGCGGTCGCTGCCTCCTACGCCGAGCTGGCCGCCACCCACCCCTTCGAGGAGAAGGTCGGCAACTCCACCGTCCTGCACGAGCCGGTCGGCGTGGTCGGCGCGATCACCCCCTGGAACTACCCGCTCCACCAGATCGTCGCCAAGGCCGCCCCGGCGCTCGCCGCGGGCTGCACGGTCGTCCTCAAGCCCGCCGAGGACACCCCGCTCACCGCCCAGCTCTTCGCCGAGGCCGTCGACGCGGCGGGCGTACCGGCCGGCGTGTTCAACCTGGTCACCGGCCTCGGCCCGGTCGCCGGCCAGGCCCTTGCCGAGCACCCCGGCGTCGACCTGGTCTCCTTCACCGGCTCCACGGCGGTCGGCAGGCAGATCGGCGCGGTGGCCGGTGCGGCCGTCAAGAAGGTGGCTCTCGAACTCGGCGGCAAGTCCGCCAACGTCATCCTGCCGAGCGCCGACCTCGCCAAGGCGGTCAACGTCGGCGTCGCCAACGTGATGTCCAACTCCGGCCAGACGTGCAGTGCCTGGACCCGCATGCTGGTCCACCGCGACCGGTACGACGAGGCCGTCGAGCTGGCCCGGACGGCGGCCGCCAAGTACGGCGACCGGATCGGCCCGGTGGTCAGCGCCGAACAGCAGGCCCGGGTGCGCGGCTACATCGAGCAGGGCATCGCCGAGGGCGCCCGCCTCGTCGCAGGCGGCCCCGAATCCCCCCGCGAGAAGGGCTACTTCATCAGCCCGACCGTCTTCGCCGACGTGACGCCCGGAATGACCATCGCCCAGGAGGAGATCTTCGGCCCGGTCCTGACCATCCTGCGCTACGAGGACGAGGAGGACGCCCTGCGCATCGCCAACGGCACGGTGTACGGCCTCGCCGGCGCCGTCTGGGCCGCCGACGAGGCGGAGGCCGTCGCCTTCGCACGCCGTATGGACACCGGCCAGGTGGATATCAACGGCGGCCGGTTCAACCCCCTCGCCCCCTTCGGCGGCTACAAGCAGTCCGGAGTGGGCCGCGAACTGGGCGCGCACGGACTCACCGAGTACCTCCAGACCAAGTCCCTCCAGTTCTAAGGAAGTACGCGATCCATGGCCGTACGAGCCGCCGTCCTGCCCGCCATCGGTGCCCCCCTGGAGATCACCGGTATCGACCTGCCCGACCCGGGCCCCGGCCAGGTCCGGGTCCGCCTCGCCGCCGCCGGTGTCTGCCACTCCGACCTGTCCCTGTCCAACGGCACCATGCGCGTCCCGGTCCCGGCCGTCCTCGGCCACGAGGGCGCGGGCACGGTCGTGGCAGTCGGGGAGGGCGTCACCCACGTCGCCGAAGGCAGCCCTGTCGTCCTCAACTGGGCACCGTCCTGCGGCAGTTGCCACGCCTGCGCACTCGGCGAGGTCTGGCTGTGCGCCAACGCCCTGAACGGCGCCGCCGACGTCTACGCCCGCACCACCGACGGCACCGGCCTCCACCCCGGCCTGAACGTGGCCGCGTTCGCCGAGGAGACGGTGGTGCCGGCGTCCTGTGCGCTTCCCCTCCCCGAGGGCGTCCCCCTGGTGGACGCCGCCCTCCTCGGCTGCGCCGTCCTCACCGGCTACGGCGCCGTCCACCACTCGGCCAAGGTCCGCGCGGGCGAGACGGTGGCCGTCTTCGGCGCCGGCGGAGTAGGCCTCGCCACCCTCCAGTCGGCCCGTATCGCGGGCGCGTCCCGGATCATCGCCGTAGATGTGTCGCCGGAGAAGGAAGAGCTGGCACGGGCGGCCGGCGCGACCGACTACGTCCTCGCCTCCGACACCACCCCCCGGGAGATCCGCGCCCTCACCGGCAAACAGGGCGTCGACGTCTCGATCGAGTGCGTGGGCCGCGCGGTGTCGATCCGCGCGGCCTGGGACTCCACCCGCCGGGGCGGCCGCACGACGGTCGTCGGCATCGGCGGCAAGGACCAGGAGGTCACCTTCAACGCCCTGGAGATCTTCCACTGGGGCCGCACCCTGTCCGGCTGCGTCTACGGCAACACGGACCCGGCCCGCGACCTGCCCGTCCTCGCCGAACTCGTACGCGAGGGCCGCCTGGACCTCTCCGCGCTGGTCACGGAACGCATCGCCCTGGAAGGCATCCCGGCGGCCTTCGAGAACATGCTCGCGGGCAAGGGCGGCCGGGCGCTGGTGGTGTTCTGAGGCGGTCAGCGCACCTTATCGGGTCGCGGCCGTGCGTCGGCCGCGACCCGGACCACGCGGCCCCCGCGGGCCCGGGACCGCGACACGGCCACACCGGCGAGACACAGCACACCGCCGGCCATCGTGAGCACCCCCGGCACCTCACCGAGCACCAGCCAGGACATCAGCACCACCAGCGCGGGCACGGCGTACGTCGTCGCGCCCATCCGGCTGGCCGTGCTGCGGGCGAGGGCGTAGGCCCAGGTCGTGAACGCGAGCGCGGTCGGAAAGACGCCCAGGTAGAGCATGTTGAGGGTGGCGGACAGGGGCGCATGGGCCGCCTGGTGCACCAGCTGCCCGGCGAACGGCAGACAGCCCACCGCACCGACCAGACACCCGAACGTCGTCACCTGCAACGCGCTTCCGTGCCCCAGGGCGGGCTTCTGCGCGACGACCCCGCCGGCGTACGCCACCGCGGCGAGCAGACACAGCGCCACACCGAGCACGGAGTTGCCCCCGCCGCCGGACATCGACAGCCCGACGGTCACCGCACCGGCGAACGACACGGCCATGCCCGCCAGCAGCCGCGGCGGCATCGGATCGCCCAGCAGCCGGGCTCCGAGCAGGGCGATCAGCAACGGCCCGACATTCACGACGAGCGCCGCCGTCCCCGCGTCCACCTGCTGCTCACCCCAGTTCAGGACGACCATGTAGAGCCCGAACCACAACACTCCGGACAGCAGAATCCCCCGCCAGGCCGCCCTGGGAGGCAGCCCTTCCCTCCGTATCGTCCAGATGACCCCGAGGCCGAGGGCTCCCGCCGTCAACCGCCCCAGGGCCAGCGCACCGGGGGAGTAGGCCTCGCCCGCACTCCGGATCGCCACGAAGGCGGAGGCCCAGAGGACGACGGTCACGCAGGCAGCGCCGGTCGCGAGCAGGCGGGCCCGGCTTTGGTTGGCGTTCATCATGCTCCTGAGGTTAGGTACGGATCGTTGTTCTGGGCTGGCGGATATCGGACGGCCGAATTCAGCGCAACGCCTCCGCAGTGATCCCCAACAGGGCCGACAACTCCCGCTCCCCCGACGGAGTCACCTTCACCGCCCGATCCGAGCCGATCCGGACACACCACCCCGTATCCAGCGCATGCCGGCACAACGCGGCCCCCGCCGCACCCGCGAGATGAGGCCGCCGCTCGGTCCAGTCGAGGCACGCCCGGGCCAGCGGCCGTCGGCTCGACACCTCAAGGGGAATCCCCGCCGTACCGAACCACTCCACACCCGCATCCGTGAGCGCGAACCCCGTGTCCTGCCGCAGCAACCCCCGGAGGGTCATCGCGTCCGTGAGCGCCATTCCGAGGCGCCCCGCGAGATGGTCGTAACAGGTACGCCCCCGAGCCATCGCGGACCTCGCGCTCGACTCCCTCAGTGAACGTGGCCGTACACCCGCCGCAGGCACCTGCGCGGCGAGTTCCTCGACCAGCCCCGCCGCACGCGCGTCGGCCAGCCGCACATACCGATGGCGGCCCTGCCGTTCCTCCGCCAGCAGGCCCCCGGCCACCAGCTTGCCCAGGTGCTCGCTGAGCGTCGAGGCGGCGACCCCGGCGTGCCGGGCCAGCTCACCGGCGGTCCAGGCCCGCCCGTCTAGCAGCGCCAGCAGGCACGCGGCCCGCGTCTCGTCGGCCAGCAGGGAGGCGAGCGCGGCGAGACCGGCGGCCCGGGAGTCCTTCGCGGTCATGCGTCACAGCATGCGGCACGGACTCTTCGGCTCCCACCGAATTATCGCTGCGCGCTCTCCCGTACCTGCTCGTACTGCTGGGCCAAGCCGTCCAGCAGTGCCGTCAGCCCCGTCTCGAAGGCCCGCTCGTCGATCTTCTCCTGCTGCTCGGCGAGCAGATGGGCCTGGCCGAGGTGCGGATAGTCGGCGGGGTCGTAGGCGCTCGCGTCGTCCACGAAGCCGCCGGCGAACGAACCGAGCGCGGAACCCATGATGAAGTACCGCATCAGCGCGCCGATGGAGGTCGCCTGGGCGGGCGGCCAGCCGGCGTCGACCATCGCGCCGTACACCGCGTCGGCCAGTCGCAGTGCGGCCGGTCGGCGCCCCGGGCCCCTGGCCAGCACCGGGACGATGTTCGGGTGGTCGCGCAGGGCGGCCCGGTAGGAGACGGCCCAGTCGTGCAGCGCGGTCCGCCAGTCGCGGCCGTCCTCGAACATCGACAGATCGACCAGCCCGCTCACCGAGTCGGCGACCACCTCCAGGATCTCGTCCTTGGTACGGAAGTGGTTGTAGAGCGAGGGCCCGCTCACCCCCAGCTCGGCGGCGAGCCGGCGGGTGGACACGGCTGCCAGACCCTCCCGGTCCACGAGGTCCCGGGCCGTCTCGACGATCCGGTCGGTGCTGAGGAGGGGCTTGCGTGGTCGGGCCATGGCGCACATAGTAGGGCTGCGGATAGAAACTAGCAGTGCTAATTTAAATGTACGGCTTTCAAGCTAGACCTGGTGTGGGGTGATCGCGTGGTGAACCTGGAGCTGAGCGAGGAGCAGGCCGCCGTACGGCAGCTCGCCCGGGCCTTCGTGGAGCGCGAGATCGCCCCGCACGTCGTGGAGTGGGACCGGGGTGAGGAGGTCGACCGGGGGATCGTGAAGAAGCTCGGCGAGGTCGGCTTCCTCGGGCTGACCGTCGCCGAGGAGTACGGCGGCTCGGGCGGCGACCATCTCGCGTACTGCCTGGTCACCGAGGAGCTTGGGCGTGGCGACTCCTCCGTCCGCGGCATCGTTTCCGTGTCCCTCGGGCTCGTCGCCAAGACGATCGCCGCCTGGGGGGACGAGGAGCAGAAGCGGCGCTGGCTGCCGGGGCTGACGGCGGGCGAATACGTCGGCTGCTTCGGCCTCACCGAGCCCGGCACCGGCTCCGACGCGGGCAACCTCACCACCCGTGCCGTACGCGACGGTGACCGCTACGTCATCGACGGTACGAAGATGTTCATCACGAACGGGACCTGGGCGGACGTCGTGCTGCTCTTCGCCCGCACCACGGATGCCCCCGGCCACAACGGGGTCAGCGCGTTCCTCGTACCCACCGACACCCCCGGCCTGACCCGCCGCACCATCCACGGCAAGCTGGGCCTGCGCGGCCAGGCCACCGCCGAACTCGTCTTCGAGGACGTGCGGGTGCCCGCGTCGGCGCTGCTGGGCGCGGAGGGCAAGGGCTTCTCGGTAGCCATGTCCGCGCTGGCCAAGGGGCGGATGTCGGTGGCCGCGGGCTGCGTCGGCATAGCCCAGGCCGCGCTGGACGCGGCTGTGCGGTACGCCGGTGAGCGTGAGCAGTTCGGCAAGCCGATCGCCCAGCACCAGCTGGTGCAGGAGCTGATCAGCGACATCGCCGTCGACGTGGACGCGGCCCGGCTGCTCACCTGGCGGGTCGCCGATCTGATCGACCGCGGGCAGCCGTTCGCCGTCGAGTCCTCCAAGGCCAAGCTGTTCGCCTCCGAGGCCGCCGTCCGTGCCGCCAACAACGCCCTCCAGGTCTTCGGCGGCTACGGCTACATCGACGAGTACCCGGCCGGCAAACTCCTGCGCGACGCCCGCGTGATGACCCTCTACGAGGGCACCAGCCAGATCCAGAAACTGCTCATCGGCCGTGCCCTGACCGGGGTTTCGGCGTTCTGAGCACGTGTGCGACTGAGTACCTGCCTGAGTACCTCGGCGGATGTGGCGCGGGCCACGTCCGCCGATGCTCTTCCCCATGAGTGACACACCGGTCAAACAGCAGAGCACGGCCGCGTTCCACGGACAGGCCGTCGCCTCCTTCGCGGTCGCCATGTCCGCCACCGCCATCGGCATCTACCAGCTGGACACCGACGCCTGGGTCCGGGGCTTCCTCGCGATCGCGGTCCTCTACCTCGTGACCTCCGCCTTCACCCTGGCCAAGGTGATCAGGGACCGGCAGGAGGCGGGGCAGATCGTGAGCCGGGTCGACCAGGCGCGCCTCGAGAAGCTCCTCGCCGAGCACGACCCCTTCGAGAAGATCTGAGCCGGCGTGCTAAGCGCTCGCTCACCTTCGGCGGTATGGTGGTGCTCCTGCCATGGAGAGGGGCGAGCGAGCGATGAGTACGGCGGAGGAGACGACCGGCGGCGAAGTGGAGCCGTGGGAAGAGGTCACCCCTGACGCGGCCCGGCGGCTGCTCGTCGCCGCCGTGGAGGCCTTCGCCGAGCGCGGCTACCACGCGACGACCACCCGCGACATCGCCGGCCGCGCCGGTATGAGCCCGGCCGCGCTCTACATCCACTACAAGACCAAGGAAGAGCTGCTCCACCGGATCAGCCGCATCGGCCACGACAAGGCCCTCGACATCCTGCGCACGGCGGCGCGGCGCGAGGGTACGGCGAAGGAACGGCTCGCCGACGCGGTCAGCTCCTTCGTCCGCTGGCACGCGGGGCGGCGCACCACCGCGCGGGTCGTGCAGTACGAACTCGACGCCCTCGGTCCCGAGGCCCGTGCCGAGATCGTCGCGCTGCGCCGCCAGGTCGACGCCGAGGTGCGCGGGATCATCGAGGACGGCGTGGCCTCGGGCGAGTTCGACGTCCTGGACGTCAAGGGCACCACGCTCGCCGTGCTGTCGCTGTGCATCGACGTGGCCCGCTGGTTCACCGTGGACGGCCCGCGCACCCCCGAGGAGGTCGGCGCGCTCTACGCCGACCTCGTGCTCCGGATGGTCGGGTCGAAGTAACCGGCCCTGGGGCTCAGAGGTAGTACCGGGACACCGACTCCGCGACGCACACCGGCTTGTCGCCGCCCTCGCGCTCCACGGTGAAGGCGACGGTCACCTGGACACCGCCGGTGACGTCCTCGACGCCGGTGATCCTCGCGGTGGCGCGCAGCCGGGAGCCGACAGGGACGGGGGAGGGGAAGCGGACCTTGTTCGTGCCGTAGTTCACGCCCATCCGCACGCCCTCGACCCGGATCAGCTGCGGGCCGAAGAGCGGGAGCAGAGAGAGCGTGAGGTATCCGTGCGCGATGGTGGTCTTGAACGGCCCCGCCGCCGCCTTCTCCGGGTCCACATGGATCCACTGGTGGTCGCCGGTGGCCTCGGCGAACAGATCGATGCGCTTCTGGTCGACCTCCAGCCAGTCGGTGTACCCCAGCTGCTCGCCGACGGCCGCCTTCAGCTCGTCGGGGGAGGTGAAGGTCCTCGGTTCTGCCATGATCCCGGCCTCTCGCTCGCATCTCGCTCATACCTCTAAGCAACTGCTTAGCATGGTCGGGTACGGAGCGCCTGTCAACGGACCGCGACCAGCTTCGGGCGACCTAGGACCTGACTCCGGACGACTAGGCTCTGAGAAGTGCCCCAGATTCCCGAGAAGATCCATGAGCTGACCGTCGGCCAGTTGTCCGCGCGCAGCGGCGCCGCGGTCTCCGCCCTGCACTTCTATGAGTCCAAGGGCCTGATCAGCAGCCGCCGCACGTCCGGCAACCAGCGACGCTACAGCCGTGACACCCTGCGGCGGGTCGCGTTCGTCCGCGCGGCACAGCGGGTGGGCATCCCGCTGGCCACGATCCGGGACGCGCTGGCGCAGCTGCCGGAGGAACGGACGCCGACGCGGGAGGACTGGGCCCGGCTGTCGGAGATGTGGCGGTCGGAGCTCGACGAACGCATCAGGCAGCTGAACCGTTTGCGCGATCACTTGACCGACTGCATCGGGTGCGGGTGTCTCTCGCTGGAGAACTGTGTGCTGTCCAACCCGGACGATGTGTTCGGTGAACGGCTCACCGGGTCACGGCTGTTGGCGGAGAAACGCTGAGCCCGGCCACCGGGGAGGGGGGCGCGGGTCTGCCGGGTGCGGGTCGTTGCTCTACTCGTACTCGGTCCCGCCCTTACGCGTCAGGTACGCCGGGCTCACCGCCTTGGCGATGGCCCGGCCCCCTGTCACCGCGCTGTACCGCTCGACCGCAGGGCGTACGACCACACCCTCCCGCAGATGCAGGCCCCGCCCGGACACCGTCTCCCGCCCGCTCGCGAACTCCAGCACCCGCTCGATGGCGTACGGCCCCGCATACAGCCGGGGCACCACCGCCAGCTCCCCCTCCAGCAACTCCGCCGCGTCCAGCCACCGCACGGCGCCGTCCACCTCGACCGAGACGTCGAAGGCCGCGTACCCCAGCGTCTCCCGCCGCCCGTCGGCGCCGTACGACAGGTCCTGCACCCCCGCGCCGTACACCTCCCCGAAGATGCCGACCCGGCGCGCACCCAGCCGCTCGGCCAGCAGTGCCGCCGCCTCGGCGACGCCATGGCCCCGCACCGCCCGCCAGTACAGGTTCCGTGGATCCTCCTTCAGCGCCAGGGACTTGGCGCCGAAGCCCTTGGAGGACACGTACACCCGCCCCTCGTCGGCGACGTACGTCAGCAGGCACGCCGAACCGTGCAGCTTCTCCGTCAGGACGACCGGCTCGCCCGGCGTGAAGATGTCCGGGTAGCGCTGGATGTTCTCGATGTCGACCCACGGCAGCAGATCGGGAGCGGACTCCACGTCGCCGTTCATGGTCGGCGGGATCGGCGGCACCCACTTGGTGATGCCCAGCCGCTCGGCGAAGTCCGTCCCCTCGGCCGCCGCCCGCGCCAGATCGACGTCCGCCAGCGCCTTCGGCCGGCACACGATGCCCTGTGACAGCTCGCCGCGCAGCCGCACCGCCTTGACCCGGTTGGCCTCGCCACCCGCCAGCCGTCCGGTCAGCCCCAGCTCCTCGATCAGACCGGGCGGGAGCAAGGACTGCTCGGGGATGTAGACGGCGGTCTCACCGGTGCGGTACGCGCCCTTGGGGACGACGGCTCGGTACAGGCCCACTTGGGCCAGCTCGAGCGCGTCGGCGTTCGGATGCTCATGGACGGCCAGCACTTCGGCGGTGACGCGCAGCGTCGACATCACAACTCCTCGGGTGTGCGGGCACAGGGATGCCCGTCAGATGTGTTTCATCGCCTCCAACTGTCCGCACGGGAAAGCGGTGGAGCGACCGGATTCGGGTCTGCTAGCGTCGCGCCCTCCGGCCGGCGGCAAGGGTCTGGCGCCCCGGCCTGCCCTGCGAAGAGCGGTGGAACGACCCGTACTGGACCAGTCCGCCGGCCACCAACTGTGCGTTTCCATCCGCCCGTTGGCCGTCCGGGAGGAACAGGGTGTCCTCCAGGCCGATCCGGGTCGCCAGGCCCAGTCGGCCGGCCAGCCGCAGCACCGGCCAGGTGCCGCCCTCCTCGCCGTGCAGCAGGACCGGCCGCGCGAACGCCTCGCCGAGGTCCGCCAGCAGGGCGCGCGCCGAAGCCTCGGCGGTCGCCGGGTCCGGGTCGGTCACCTCCGCCAGCACGCGCAGCACCCTCGGCCGGAGGGGAGAGTCCGCGAACCGGGCCGCTGCGTCGGTGCCGGACCAGATGCCCGCCTCGACGCCGACGCCCATCGCGAGCAGCTGCTCGGCCACCGCTTCGGCGCCCGGCTCATGCCAGTTGACCGAGGCGAAGTCGGGCAGCACCGACCAACTGCGCACCCGGGCCAGCCGGGCCGCCGGATCGGGCTCCGCCCAGGCGCCGGTCGTCACCCCGACCGGCACCGACACCCGCGCCCGGATCGCCTCCAGGGTCGGTGCCAGCACGCGCGGGGAGAGGCTGTCGTGGCCGCACGGTGTCTTCGGGTGGACGTGGACCGCTGTGGCCCCGGCCGCGACCGCCTTCGCTGCGGAATGGGCGATGTCCTCGGGTGACATCGGCACGGATGCGCTGTCCGCTGGGGATCGGCGGCCGTTCAGGCAAGCCTGCATAGTGCTCCCCTTTGCAGTGCCGTATGGCGTGATGCCGAGATGGGTCGTCGGTCGTCTGCGGTTCCGTCGTGGCTGGTCGCTCCCCCAAGTTCTCGGCTTCGCTCGAACCCGGGGGGACCCCCATCGCGGCGGAGCCGGATATCCCATACAGCCCCGCGCCCCTCAGGGAGCTGCGATGCCGTCGGCCGTAAGGGACCCCACCATCGCCCCGAGCCGACAGGGGTGCGGCATCCCCCTACGCACCCCCCAGGAATCCCCCCAACCATCAGGCCGACATCAGCAGTTGCCCCCGCCTGGCCGATGCCAGCGCTTGTGGTGTGAGCACGGGGCGCGGGACGAGTATCCCGCAGGCCGTGCAGACCGGGCCGGACGACGGTTCGTGGTCCAGGCCGTACCGCCAGATCAGGCGGTCCTCTCCGCATACCGGGCAGCCCCCGCCCGGTTCCCGCTCCAGGGCGGCGATCAGCCGGCGCAGCACCTCGGCCAGCGGCTCGCCGGGGTGGACGCGCGGGTCGTCGCACCAGGCGACCCCGAAGCCGCCCCAGGTCAGCCGGTGCCAGTCGTCCACACTGCCCGGCCGGCGCAGCCCGTCGTGCTTCTCCTTCCTGCGCCGCTCGGTGAAGTCGGTCTCATAGGCGAGCCAGACGGACCGTGCGTCCTCCAGTTCCTCCAGCGCGGCCACGAGCCGCACCGGGTCGGGGGAGCGGTCCTCGGGGCCGAAGCCCGCCCGGGAGCACAGATGGTCCCAGGTCGCCCGATGCCCGTAAGGGGCGAACTTCTCAAGGCACTTGCGCAGTGAGTATCGCCGCAGCGCCAGATCGCAGCCCGGATCGCGTACCTGTCTCGCCAGACTCCGGAAACCGGCCATCGCCTTGCACCTCCGTCACACCTGCACCTGTACTTCGGTCACTTCGGTGTCGTCGCACGGACGTCGCCGAATAGACGTATCGACAGGCGATTCGGCTCCATCTCTTCTCGTGCTCTTCTCTTCGTTCTGCCTGTGGACTCTGGAAAGTGACGCATGTTCATCTTTAAAGCTGGGGATACCGGCGGTAACGTTCGGCCACCCCTGTCGCTAGGAGCTGCCATGCCACGGCGAACCCCACGCACCGCCCTTGACAGATTGAGAACGTCCCGCCGCTTCCCCGGGTTCCTGAAGACCGCGTCGATATGCGTTCTCGTCGCCGGACTTCTCTCCCCCCTCACCCAGCAGGCGGCCGCCGCCCCGGCCGCGGCCTCGAACGACTACTGCGGTGGCCAGTGCTCGGACATCCTGCCGCCCGGCGAGAACGGCAACGCGACGCTGGCGCAGATCCTGCTCAACCAGGCCTTCGGCACCCAGCCCTCGCACGCCGAGGACCAGCTCGGGCCGTACGCCAATCTGGCCGGCGGTTATTCAGGCCTGACCGATTCGACGATCAACAACTTCTTCAACGACTCCTCGTTCGGCGTCCCGTCCGACCAGGTCGCCTCCACCGAGAAGCCGAGCGGCCGTAGCGATGTGACCATCGTCCGGGACAAGAAGACCGGTGTGCCGCACATCACCGGCACCACCCGGTACGGCACCGAGTACGGTGCCGGTTATGCGGCGGCCGAGGACCGGCTGTGGCTGATGGACGTCTTCCGGCACGTCGGCCGCGGCCAGCTGACCTCCTTCGCGGGCGGCGCCGCCGCCAACCAGGGCCTGGAGCAGGAGTTCTACCGCAACGCGCCGTACACCGAGGCCGATCTCCAGGCGCAGATCGACAACGCCGTCGCGAGGAACGGTGCCCGTGGACAGCAGGCCCTCGCCGACGCACATGCCTACCTGGACGGCATCAACGCCTATATCGACGCTTCCGACAGCGGCCGTTATTTCCCCGGCGAATACGTCCTGACCGGCCACAAGGACGCGATCACCAATGCCGGGACCATAGACCACTTCAAGATCACCGACCTGGTGGCGCTGGCCTCCGTGATCGGCTCGCTGTTCGGCTCCGGCGGTGGCGGCGAGGTCAGCAACGCCCTCTCGCTGATCGCCGCGCAGTCCAAGTACGGCGTCGAGGAGGGCACCAAGGTCTGGGAGTCCTTCCGTGAGCGCAACGACCCCGAGGCCGTCCTGACCGTCCACAACGGCGAGAGCTTCCCGTACGGCACCAAGCCGGACACCGCCCAGGGCGAGGCCCTGCCCGACCCCGGCACGGTCACCCAGGAACCGCTCGTCTACGACCGCACGGGCAGCGCGGCCGGCGCGGCCGCAAAGAGCACCTCCGCCTCGGCCGCGAAGACCACGCTCAGCTCGGCCCACCGAGGGATGTCCAACGCCCTTGTCGTGAGCGGCAAGTACACCGCGAGCGGGCATCCGATCGCCGTCTTCGGGCCGCAGACCGGCTACTTCGCCCCGCAGCTGCTCATGCTCCAGGAGATCCAGGGCCCGGGCATCAGCGCGCGCGGCGCCTCCTTCGCGGGTCTGAGCATGTACGTCGAGCTGGGCCGCGGCCAGGACTACTCCTGGAGCGCGACCACCTCCGGCCAGGACATCATCGACACCTACGCCGTCGAACTGTGCCAGGACGACTACCACTACCTGTATCACGGCACCTGTACGGCCATGGACAAGGTCGAGCAGAAGAACGCCTGGTCGCCGACCACGGCCGACAGCACACCGGCGGGGTCGTACACCATGCGGGTCTGGCGCACGAAATACGGCCCGGTGGAGTACCGCGCGACCGTCGGCGGCACGAAGGTCGCCTACACCACGCTGCGCTCCTCGTATCTGCACGAGGCCGACTCGATCATCGGCTTCCAGATGCTGAACGATCCCGGTTACGTCAAGGGCCCGCAGGACTTCCAGAGCGCGGCCCAGCACATCAACTACACCTTCAACTGGTTCTACGCCGACTCCCAGCACACCGCGTACTACAACAGCGGTGACAACCCGGTCCGGGCGGCCGGCGTCGACTCCGAGTTCCCGGTCTGGGCGCAGCCCGCGTACGAGTGGCAGAACTGGGACCCGGCCACCAACACGGCCGACTACACCCCGGCCTCCGCCCACCCCAACTCCATCGACCAGGACTACTACATCTCCTGGAACAACAAGCAGGCCAAGGACTACACGACCGCGTCCTGGGGCGACGGCTCGGTGCACCGCGGCAATCTGCTGGACGACCGGGTGAAGAAGCTGGTCGCGGCCGGCGGGGTGACCCGGACCAAGCTGGTGCAGGCCATGGCGGACGCGGCCCTCGCCGACCTGCGCGCCGAGGACGTACTGCCGAAGCTGCTCAAGGTGATCAACTCCTCGCCGGTGACCGACCCCACGGCCGCCGACGCGGTGAACAAGCTCCAGGCGTGGGTGGACGCGGGCGCGGGGCGCACGGAGACGTCCGCCGGTTCGAAGACGTACGCCGACGCCGACGCGATCCGCATCCTGGACGCCTGGTGGCCGCTGCTGGTCAAGGCCGAGTTCGAACCGGGCCTCGGCAGCGATCTGTACACCGATCTCACCGACAACCTGTCGATCGACGAGGCCCCGTCCGCCGGACACGGCCCGACCGGCTCGCACGCCGGAAGCTCCTTCCAGTACGGCTGGTGGAGCTATGTCGACAAGGACATCCGGGTGGTGCTCGGGGAGAACGTGCAGGGCGGGCTCGCCGAGAAGTACTGCGGCGGCGGTGACCTCGGCTCCTGCCGGGACACCCTGATCAGCACCCTGAAGACGGCCGCCGGCACCAGCGCGTCGACGGTCTACCCCGGGGACTCCCTGTGCTCGGCGGGCGACCAGTGGTGCGCCGACTCGATCGTCCAGCGCACCCTGGGCGGCATCAAGCACTACAACATCAGCTGGCAGAACCGGCCGACCTTCCAGCAGGTGGTCGAGTACACCTCACACCGGTAGACCGGTAGACCGGTAGATCAACGACCGTTGGCAGTGGGCCGGTATCAGGTGATACGGCCCGCCGCCAGCGCCAAGCGTGCCAGCTCGGGGTGCACGATGTCGCTGTGTGCCCCGGTCGGCGGGCCGCCGTGGCAGACGACCGCGGCCGCGTCGACGTTCACGCATCCCGAAGCGGGCAGCGGTCCCCTCAGGGCCGCCGCGAGATCCAGCCGGACGGTCCCCGGCACCGCCTGCACCCCGTCGTACCCCATGGCGCCCCACTCCGGCCCCAGCACGGCCGCGATCTCGCTGCCCACACATGAGCGGTTGTCCCCGGACAGCCGGGAGGCCAGCGGATAGAACGTGCCGAGCGCCGTGTCGAAGTGCGAGTAGCAGCACACCAGCGGCCCGTCGATACGCCGCTGCAGGTCCTTGAGCGCCCCCGCCTTGTCCGGGGCCTGCGGCACCCGCTCCGCGAACGCGAAATGCGAGAAGGCGCCTTGCAGGAGGGTCACGGACTTCACCGTGCGGACCCCGTCCGGGAGCCCGCGCAGCGCGAACGACACCAGCCGCCCGCCGAAGCTGTGCCCCATCAGATGCACCCGCACCCCGGGCGCCGCACCGGCCAGCGTGCCGAGCACCGGCCCGAGACCCTGCTCGCCGACCGTCCCGGCACGCCGTTTCATCACGTAGTACGTCGCCTGCCGCAGCAGCTCCTTGGCGCCGTCCCAGGGGTTCGGGATGCTGAACCCCTCGGACGGTGTGCCTGCGGACCGCACGGCCGCGAGCGCCTCGGCGAACTCCGCGCACGCGGCCGCCGGGTCCATGGTGAACACGCCCGGCTCGCCCTCCTCCTCCGTGTCGGCCGCGCCGGGCCCGCGCTCGGCGTCGATCAGCTGCCGCACCAGTCGCCCGAACTCCGGCAGCCCCTGGGGGCCGTCCGGCCGTTCGTCCAGCATCCGGCCCAGCTGGTCGATCAGGGCGGCCCGGTCCGGGAAGACCGCCACCAGGGCCCGGCGGGTGTCCGCGTCCAGGGCAGCCGTCGGGGGTGCCGCGGCCGCCGCCGACTTCGGGAAGTCCGGGATCGGCTCGTCGCTGAACTGCATCGACGGCCAGATCACGCCCACGTACCCGATGCGGGCCTTCGGGGCGAGCCCCGGGATCGGGGCGAAGAAGCGGCGGTACAGCGCGGTCGCGCCCGAGCGGTCGTCGTTCCAGCCGTGCGCGAAGACGATCAGGTCACGGACGCCGTGCTCCGTGACCTGCGCCACCAGTCGGTCGCGTTCGCGGCCGTCCACGTCCCCGTCCGAGTCGAAGGTCAGCTCCCAGTAGGGAGTCACGCTCATCCCAGGATCCGCCATACCAGGCTCCCTCGTCGCCCCGGAAACGATGCGTAACGATGCGTCGCGCACGTATCGTCCTGCTCCAGGGCCAAGTTGGCCATACACCACGCCTGACCTCCTCACCCGTAGAGGAGATATTCCTTCCGAACCCGCCGGAACGCGGCCAGCTCCTCCTGCCAGGCGCCGGTCACCTCGTCGGTCCTCGCCCCCGCGTCGATCATCGTGCGCACCCGGGTGGAGCCGGTGAGCTTGTCGATCCAGTTGTCCGGGCGCCACGCGAAGCCGGGCCAGACCTTCCGCACGGTCACCAGCAGGGCGATCCCGGTGCGTACGGGGTCGTAGGCGGCCCGGTCGTGCACATGGATCTGCACCCCGCCGACCGTCTTGCCCTCGAACTTGGAGAACGTGGGCGCGAAGTACGCCTCCCTGAACCGCACCCCGGGCAGCGCGAGTTCGTTCGCGGCGGCGGCCCAGCGGCCGTCGAGGCCCTCGGCGCCGAGCAGTTCGAAGGGGCGGGTCGTGCCCCGGCCCTCCGAGACGTTGGTGCCCTCGAACATGCAGGTGCCGGAGTAGACGAGGGCCGTGTCCGGGGTCGGCATGTTCGGGCTCGGCGGCACCCACGGCAGCACGGAGGCGTCGTACCAGTCCGAGCGCTGCCACCCGGTCATCAGGACGGTGTCC
The DNA here is from genome assembly GCF_000497445.1 of Streptomyces roseochromogenus subsp. oscitans DS 12.976. Classification (NCBI taxonomy): domain Bacteria; kingdom Bacillati; phylum Actinomycetota; class Actinomycetes; order Kitasatosporales; family Streptomycetaceae; genus Streptomyces; species Streptomyces roseochromogenus. The sequence goes on from NZ_CM002285.1 coordinate 7,713,169, forward strand.
AGCGTGACCGGCCTGCTCAGGAACTCCCCGTTGAACAGCCGGGCCAGCTCCGCGACCGTCATCCCGTGTGCCTGCGCGATCGGCTGCCGCCCGACGAAAGTGGCGAACTCCTTGTGCAGCACAGGTCCTTGGGCGTCTCGTCCGGTGACCGGGTTCGGGCGATCCAGGACCACGAAGCGCTTGCCGGCCAGCTGGGCCGCCTCCATGCAGTCGTAGAGCGTCCAGATGTACGTGTAGAAGCGGGCGCCGACGTCCTGGATGTCGAAGACGACCGTGTCGACGTCGGCGGTGGTGAAGATGTCGGCGAGTTGCTTCCCGCTCTTGAGGTAGGTGTCGTAGACCGGCAGTCCCGTCGCGGGGTCGGTGGAGCGGCCCTCGGAGCCGCCCGCTTGTGCGGTGCCTCTGAAGCCGTGTTCGGGGCCGAAGACTGCCGTCAGCTTGACGCGGGGGTTTTTGTGCATGACGTCGACGATGTGTGAGGTGTCTCTGGCGATGCCGGTCGGGTTGGTGACGATGCCGATGCGCTGGCCGCTCAGTGCCGAGTAACCGTCGGCTGCGAGCCTTTCGAACCCTGTGCGGAGTTGTTCGCGGTGTTGGGGTGGGACTGGAAGGGTTGCCATCGTGGCCGAAGCGAGCAGGTTGCGTCGGGACAGGTGCATAGGGGTGGCCTCCGTCGTGGGTGACGTGCACGCCGTCAGTGGTTGCTCGCGCAGTTCCCCGCGCCCCTTGAGGTTGGTGCAGTCCCCCTTCCTTTTACACATACCGACTGGTTAGTCTGGACCGAACCAGAGCCGATGCGCGCCGCGCGAAGTCGTGTCGAAGGAGACCGATGGTGGAAGCCGTGCAGGATGCGGGAGTGGTCGTCACGGGGGCGGGCGGGGGGATCGGGGCCGCGTTGGCCCGGCGGTTCGCCGCCGCAGGGGCGCGGGTCGTCGTCAATGACCTGGATGCCGAGAAGGCGAAGGCGGTGGCCGAGGAGATCGGCGGGATCGCCGTGCCCGGTGACGCCTCCGCGATCGTCGGCGATGCCCGGGAAGCGCTGGGCGGCACCGTCGACGTGTACTGCGCGAACGCCGGCGTCGCCTTCGAGGACGCAGGCGCGGGCGGGCCGCTCGACGAGAAGTCCTGGGCGGTGTCGTGGGACGTGAACGTCATGGCGCATGTCCGGGCGGCGCACGAGCTGCTGCCGGGGTGGCTGGAGCGCGGCGCCGGGCGGTTCGTGTCCACCGTGTCGGCCGCCGGGCTGCTCACCATGATCGGCGCCCCCTCCTACAGCGTCACCAAGCACGGCGCCTACGCCTTCGCCGAGTGGCTGTCGCTCACGTACCGCCACCGGGGTCTGAAGGTGCACGCGATCTGTCCGCAGGGCGTGCGCACGGACATGCTGGCCGCGACCGGCAGCGCCGGTGAGCTGGTGCTCCAGTCGACCGCGATCGAGCCGGAGGCCGTCGCCGAGGCGCTGTTCCGGGGCATCGAGGAGGACCGCTTCCTGATCCTGCCGCACCCCGAGGTGGCCGAGTACTACCAGGCGCGGGCCGCCGATCCGGGCCGCTGGCTGAGCGGTATGAACCACATCCAGCGCAAGTGGGAGGAGGCCCGGTGAGCGCTTCCGGCTACGCGGACCGCCCCTGGCTGGCGCTGCTCAACGACGCCCAGCGCGGTCCGGTCGAGCCCGCGGACTCCCTGGTGCACGCGTTGCGCGCCGCCGTCGCCGAGGCGCCCGAGCGCACCTTCCTCGGCTACTTCGACGCCCGGCTGAGCTATCGCGAGGTGGACGAGCTGAGCGACTCGGTCGCCGCCCATCTCGCCGCGCGCGGGCTGGAGCGCGACGACCGGGTGGCCGTGCTGCTGCAGAACTCCCCGCACTTCGTGCTCGCCGTCCTCGGGGCCTGGAAGGCGGGCGCGACCGTCGTCCCGGTCAACCCCATGTACAAGTCGGGAGAGGTGGGGCACATCCTGCGGGACGGCGAGGTGGCCGCTCTGATCTGCTCCGACCGGGCCTGGGAGTCGTATCTCAGGGACACCGCCGCCGACTCGCCGGTGCGGATCGTGCTCACCGGGTGCGAGTTGGATTTCCAGACCCGCAACGACGCGCGCGTGCTCGGATTCGAGCGGCTGCCCCAGGCGCCGGACGCCGACGACCTGGTCACCGTGGCCCGGCGGGGCGGTACGGCGCCCGAGGGCCGCGAGCCGCGCCCGGACGACATCGCGCTGATCAGCTACACCTCGGGTACGAGCGGCACGCCCAAGGGCGCCACCAACACCCACGGCAACATCATGCACAACGCCGAGCGGCAGCGGACCGGGCTCGCGCTGCCCGAGGCGCCCGTGTACTACGCGCTCGCGCCGCTGTTCCACATCACCGGCATGGTCTGCCAGTTCGGCGCCTGCCTGAACAGCGCCGGCACCCTGGTGCTCGCCTACCGCTTCGAGCCCGGACTCGTCCTGGAGGCCTTCGCCGAACACCGTCCGCACTACACGGTCGGCCCGTCCACCGCCTACATGGCACTGGCCGCCCACCCGGACGCCACCCCCGAGCACTTCGCCTCCTTCGTGAACCTGTCCTCCGGCGGCGCGCCCGTGCCGCCGGCCCTGGTGGAGAAGTTCCGCGGGCTCTTCGGGCCGTACATCCGCGTCGGCTACGGCCTCACCGAGTGCTCCGGCCCGTGCGCCGCCGTCCCGCCCGGCCTGGAGGCACCCGTGGACCCCGTCTCCGGGACGCTGTCGGTGGGTGTGCCCGGCGCCGACACGCTCGTGCGGATCGTGGACGAGCGGGGCGCGGAGGTGCCGTTCGGGGAGCAGGGCGAGATCGTCGTACGGGGCCCGCAGGTGATCCCCGGCTACTGGCGGCGCCCGGACGCCACCGCCGAGACCTTCCCCGACGGCGAGCTGCGCACCGGCGACATCGGCTTCATGGACGCCCGGGGCTGGCTGTACGTCGTCGACCGCAAGAAGGACATGATCAACGCGTCCGGCTTCAAGGTGTGGCCCCGTGAGGTCGAGGACGTGCTGTACACCCACCCGGCGGTGCGCGAGGCGGCCGTCGTCGGCGTTCCCGACGGCTATCGCGGCGAGACGGTCAAGGCCTTCATCAGCCTGCGTCCGGGCGCCGATGCGGACCCGGACGAACTCGCGGTGTACTGCAAGGAGAGACTGGCCGCCTACAAATACCCGCGTCAGGTGGAGATCCTGCCGGACCTGCCCAAGACGGTGAGTGGCAAGATCCTCCGTCGGGAACTGCGTTCCCGGACCGACGACAACTAGCGACAGGACCGAAAGGCAGGTGGCGGCAGTGCCCAGGACGACGGACGGAGACGGTACGCCCGTCCCGCAGCGGCTCTTGGCCGCCGCCACCCGGCTCTTCGCCGAGCAGGGTTACGACCGCACCTCCGTGCAGGAGATCGTGGAGGCGGCCGGCGTCACCAAGGGGGCGCTGTACCACTACTTCGGCTCCAAGGACGACCTCCTGCACGAGGTGTACGCGCGCGTGCTGCGCGTCCAGATGGAGCGGCTCGATCACTTCGCGGACATGGACGCGCCGGTCGAGCAGCGGCTGCGGGGCGCTGCGGCGGACGTGGTCGTCACGACGATCGAGAACCTCGACGACGCGATGATCTTCTTCCGCTCGATGCACCATCTCAGCCCGGAGAAGAACAAGCAGGTCCGCGCCGAGCGCCGGCGCTACCACGAACGGTTCCGCGCGCTCATCGAGGAGGGCCAGAAGGAGGGCGTCTTCTCCACGGCGACCCCGGCCGACCTGGTCGTGGACTACCACTTCGGCTCCGTCCACCACCTGTCGACCTGGTACCGCCCCGACGGCCCCCTCACCCCGCAGCAGGTCGCCGACCACCTCGCCGACCTGCTGCTGCGGGCCCTGCGCCCGTGAGGTGACAGCGCGAGCAACTCCCGGAGTCGTGGAGCGAGGCGATTCGGTCCTGCCCCGCAACTCCGGGTGGTCGCATGTCTGCAGTGCGGCTCAGATGTACTTCTTCAACTCCCGCCGCGCCAGCGACCGCTGGTGCACCTCGTCCGGGCCGTCGGCCAGCATCAGGGTGCGGGCGCTCGCGTACAGCTCGGCCAGGGGGAAGTCCTGGCTGACGCCGCCCGCGCCGTGCAGCTGGATGGCGCGGTCCAGGATGCCGACCACCGCGCGCGGGGTGGCGATCTTGATGGCCTGGATCTCCGTGTGGGCGCCCCTGTTGCCGACGGTGTCCATCAGCCAGGCCGTCTTCAGCACCAGCAGCCGCAGCTGCTCGACGGTGACCCGGGCGTCGGCGATCCAGTTCTGGACGACACCCTGCTGGGCCAGCGCCTTGCCGAACGCCGTACGGGACACCGCCCGGCGGCACATCAGCTCGATCGCCCGCTCGGCCATGCCGATCAGCCGCATGCAGTGGTGGATCCGGCCGGGGCCGAGCCGGGCCTGGGCGATGGCGAAGCCGCCGCCCTCCTCGCCGATCAGGTTCGACACCGGCACGCGCGCGTGGTCGAAGATCACCTCGGCGTGGCCGCCGTGGGAGTGGTCCTCGTACCCGAAGACCTGCATCGCGCGCTTGATGGTCACGCCCGGCGTGTCGCGCGGGACCAGGACCATCGACTGCTGCCGGCGGATGTCGGCGCCGTCCGGGTCCGTCTTGCCCATCACGATGAAGATCTTGCAGTCCGGGTTCATCGCGCCGGAGATGTACCACTTGCGGCCGGTGATGACGTACTCGTCGCCCTCGCGTTCTATGTGCGTGGTGATGTTCGTGGCGTCCGAGGAGGCCACCTCCGGCTCGGTCATCGCGAACGCCGAGCGGATCTCACCGGCCAGCAGCGGCTCCAGCCACTGCTTCTTCTGCCGCTCGTCGCCGAACTGCGCCAGCACCTCCATGTTCCCGGTGTCGGGCGCGGCGCAGTTCGTCGCGGTGGGCGCGAGATGCGGGGAGCGGCCGGTGATCTCGGCGAGCGGCGCGTACTGCAGGTTCGTCAGCCCGGCGCCGTACTCGGCGTCGGGCAGGAACAGGTTCCACAGGCCCTGCTCACGGGCCTCGGCCTTGAGTTCCTCGACCACGGCCGGGGTGTCCCACGGGGAGGCCAGCGCGGCCCGCTGCTCCTCGGCCACCGGCTCGGCCGGGTAGACGTACTCGTCCATGAAGGCGAGCAGCTTGGTGCGCAGCTCCTCGGTGCGCGCGTCGAACGCGAAGTCCATCTCTGGATCAGCCTTCCTGAAGAACGGTCAGTCCGTGGTCGATGAAGACGGGTACGAGATCGCCGATCCGGTCGAAGCCGCGCCCGACCGTCTGGCCCAGCGTGTACCGGTAGTGGATGCCCTCCAGGATCACGGCGAGCTTGAACCAGGCGAACGCCGTGTACCAGGAGACGTCGGACACGTCGCGCCCCGAGCGCGCGGCGTACCGCTCGATCAGCTCCTGCGGGGAGGGGTGTCCCGGGGCCTCGGCGGTGGTGGATACGGGGGAGTCCGCCATGCCCAGCGGCTGGCTGTACATCACCAGCAGGCCCAGGTCGGTGAGCGGATCGCCGAGGGTGGACATCTCCCAGTCGAGGATCGCCTTGATCTGGTCGTCCTCGCCGATGAGCACGTTGTCCAGCCGGTAGTCGCCGTGGACGACGGCGGGCGCGGGGGAGGCGGGCAGGGCGCGTCCGAGAGCCGCGTGCAGCTCGTCGATGCCGGCCAGCTCGCGGTTGCGGGAGGCGTCCAGCTGCTTGCCCCAGCGGCGCAGCTGCCGGTCCAGGAAGCCCTCGGGCCGGCCGAAGTCCGCGAGGCCCACCTCGGCGGGATCCACCGCGTGCAGCTCGACCAGCGTGTCCACCAGGGACAGCACCGCGTTCCGGGTGCGCTCCGCACCGAGCGGGGTGAGCTGCTGGGCGGTGCGGTACGGGGTGCCCTCGACGAACTCCATGACGTAGAACGGCGCCCCGAGCACCTCTTCGTCCTCACACAGCCACACGGGGCGGGGGACCGGCACCCGCGTCGGGTGCAGGGCGCTGATCACACGGTGTTCGCGCTTCATGTCGTGCGCGGTGGCCAGCACATGGCCGAGTGGGGGCCGTCGTACGACCCACCGCGCGGTGCCGTCGGACACCGCGTAGGTGAGGTTCGACCGTCCGCCCTCGATCAGCCGGCCGGAGAGGGGGCCGGTCACCAGACCGGGGCGCTCGCGGTCGAGCAGGGCGCGCAGCCGGTCCAGGTCGAGTCCGGGCGGGTGGTCGGCGCTCATACATGACTCCTACGAACGGGTGAACAGGACCCATTCATGATGCCGACCAGTCGGTATGTCGTCCAGTGCGTATGCCGGACACAAGGCCAAACGTGACCGGAGCCACGAGAGGCCGAAGGGGTGGTTCAGTGGTCGTCCCAGTGGTCCCCGTGCTCGGCGTGCCGGTGCCCGTCGTGCAGATAGTCGACATGGTCGCCGTGCCGCACCTGTGCGTGCCCGCACTCGTCATGATGTACATGCTCATGACCCTCGTGGACGGCGTGCCCGGCCGGCTCGCACTCGTCCCAGTGTCCCTCGTGCTCCCGGTGCAGATGCCCGTCGTGCGCGTAGTCCAGATGGTCGCCGTGCCGCACGGCGCAGTGCCCGCAGCCCGGACCGTGGTGGTGCGTGTCGTGTCCGGTGTGTTCCAGATGAAGGGTGGTCATGGTGCTCACCTTCGGATGGGGGTTCTGACGCCGCACAGGTTACGCGCGATCCGCATATATATGGTCAAATCGCCCGCGTGGCGCACGCTAAACGACCAGGATCACGGCGCACACCACCAGGCCCACCGCGTAGAGCACCGCCGCCGTCGCATGGCGGGGGGCCAGCGCGGCCGGCCGGGGAACGGCGGCGAGGGCGCGGATCCGGCGGTGGGCCACCCCGAGGAAGCCCAGGAAGAGCAGACAGCACAGCGCGCAGGCGGCGACGCCGGCGGCCGAGGCGCCACCGTGCAGAGCGGTCCGGACGGCGAGTACGGCGGCCGCGGCGGCCGACAGGGTCGTACGCCGCCAGGCCAGCCGGGTGCGCTCCGGTTGCAGCCCCGGATCGCGCCCGGCCGCGCTCACCCCGCCCATCCGGCCAGCACCACCACGACCATCACCACGGCCACGACCGCGATGACCAGGCTCAGCAGTGCCGGGAACCGCGACGCCGGCAGGTCCTCGCCGCGCCGCATCGCCCGCTCGCAACGCACCCAGTGGTTCACCGCACGCAGGGAGCACAGCACACCGGCGCCCAGGAGTGCCAGCGCGAGCCCGACCCGCCAGGCCCACGGCAGCGCCGGCAGGAACTGGTCCACCGCGAATCCACCGCCGATCAGCGCGAGCGCGGTCCGCAGCCAGGCCAGAAAGGTGCGCTCGTTGGCCAGCGAGAACCGGTAGTCGGGCGTGCCGCCCTCGTCCCGCACCAGCTCCGGCGCGAACCACAGCCGGATGTTCCGTACGAATTCGCTCACACGGCCGACCCTACCGGCGTCTCACCGGCCGTCCCGGAACGCCTTCAGCCGCTCGTACGCCGCCAGCCCGTCCGGCACCCACTCCCATGTGCCGAGCCGCCGCTCGACCTCGTCCTCGGCCAGGAAGTCGTACCACTGGACCTCCTCCGCCTGAGGCCGTACGGGCAGGTCGCAGCGCACCTCGTACACCGCCGACCACCAGCTGTTCCCGGCCCTGTCGTCGTACAGGAACTTGAACAGGTGCGCCGGCCGGGGCAGGCCCGTCACCCCCAGCTCCTCCTCGGCCTCCCGCAGCGCGGCCTCGTCGTAGGACTCACCCGCCCCGACGACCCCGCCGACGAACATGTCGTACAGGGCCGGGAAGACCAGCTTGATGGCCGTGCGCCGGTGCACGAAGAGCCGGCCGGCCCCGTCCCGGGCCTGGATGAACACGCAGCGGTGGCGCAGCCCGCGGGCGTACACCTCGCCGCGCGGGTACTGGGCGACGACCTGGTCGTTCTCGTCGACGACGTCGAGGATCTCGTCAGCAGGGTTCATGCCCCCATCCAAGCAGGGTGCCCCGGCCGGGCCGGAGGCTCAGCGGCGCTGGAGGTCCCGGGCCGACGGCTCCGCCTCGGCCGTGCCGCACGGCATCGCCGGATGCAGCCCGAGCAGCACGATGCCCGCGACCACGGCCGCGAGCCCGGCCGCCTCCCAGGCCAGCGCCCCGGTATCGGTGCGCAGCCGGTCGCCGAGGAAGCCGACGCCGCACAGGATCCCGGCGAGCGGCTCGGCGGCGGTCAGCGCGGGCAGCGACATGCGCAGCGGCGCCGTCTCGAACGCGCTCTGCACCAGAAGCAGCCCGGTGGCCCCGCACACCAGCACGCCGTACGGCTGCCAGCCGGTGAACAGCTCGGTGAAGCCGCCTTCGGAGAACCGGGTGCCGCTCACCCGGGTCAGCGCGTCCTGCACGCCGTACAGCAGCCCGGCCGCCGTGGCCAGTAACACCGGGCCCCAGCTCAGCCGGGAGCGCTTGCCGTACGTCGTGAGCACCAGGGCCGCGCCGACCATCGCGCCGATGATCAGCCAGTGCCGCAGGGGATCGGAGACGGCGTGGCCGGCGCCTGGTTCGCCCGCCGTGATGAACGCGCTCACCCCGCCCGCGAGCAGCAGCAGCCCCGCCCAGCCCTGACGGCCCAGGGGCTGCTTGGTCTGGTACCGGGAGAGGGCGAGCGCGAACAGGAGGTTGGTCGCGAGCAGCGGTTCGACCAGGGAGATCTCGCCCTTGCCGAGGGCGCTCGCGCCGAGCACCATGCCGGCGATCATCAGGCCGAGCCCGCCCAGCCAGCGCGGCACCCGCATCAGGTCCAGCAGCAGCCGGAAGGACAGGAAGTCGCTGAGCGGTGCCTTCTGTGCGGCGTTCTGCTGGAGCACGAACCCGAAGCCCAGACAGCAGGCCGCACTCACGGCGAGAAGGAGAACCAGAACGGACACGCTGCGTACCTCGATCATCCGGCCGGACCACGGGCGCGTAGTGGCCGACTGTAGCGCTCCCGGGTCGCCATTGACCCGGAAGTACGCGGAACAGGGCAGTTGACTCGCCATGCTCCGTGGCCCGGCCGTCCGGCGCCATGGCGTAGGCCACAGCCGTGCACCGGGCACCCCCGTCCGCGTACCGGCGTACCTGGACGGAGTTCTCCAAGTTCCCTGTGAACAACGGTAGTTGAACCCAGTATCAGCACCGTTCCGCTTGACGCGATCCATGGCTGAGGGTTTGCTGTGCGTGATCGGTCGATGGCAGCCCGAGAAACAGGAAGTCCCGCGGTGCCCCCTCTCCCACCCCTGCTCGGCGCACGCCCGGCCGCCACGGCCCCGTCCGGCGACACCGCCCCGGACGGCTCCGGCGCCTTCGATGACGCCTTCGACGACGCCTTCGACGACGCCGAACTGCGCGCCGCACGCGCCACGCTGGCACAGGGCCGACGGCAGGCCGCTCGCTCCCTGCTGCTGCACACGGGTGACGACTGGGACCGCCGCGGCCACCGCCTGACCGTGCTCGCTCAGGAGCCGTACGCCGCGGCCTGGGCGAGCGACTGGCTGCAGGCCGAACCCGGCTCCGCCGACGCCGCCACGCTCTACGCCCTCGCCCAGGTCCAGCGCGCCCTGCGCGGCAAGGAGGACCCCGGCCTGGCCCGCGAGGCCTGCGCCAGTGCCGCCGCGCACGCCCCCGCCGACCCCACCCCCTGGCTGGGACTGCTCCGGCTGGCCCGCACTCTCGGCCCCGAGCACGAGGTCCTCGGCGCCTTCGCCGAGCTGCGCCGCCGCCACCCCGAACACCATCACGCCCACCATCTGCTGCTCGCCCGTCTCGCCGAACGGCCCGCCGGCGGCCGGGCGGCAGAGGACCACGAGGTGTACGACCTCGCCGAGCTGGCCGCCGCCGAGGCCCCGGCCGACTCCCCGCTCGCCGTGCTGCCGGTCGTCGCCTACGCCGAGCGCTACCGGGTCCTCGCCGCCACCGGACTCGCCCCCGCCGATCCCGCCGCCTCCGGGCACTGGTCCGGCCCCAGGGCCCGCCGGATCCTGCGCGCCGCCTTCGACTGGTGGCTGGAGTGGGAGCACGACGAACACCCCCGCCATCACCTCGACCTCAACCACCTCGCCTTCGCGCTGTCCTGCGCAGGCCGCCCCGCCGAGGCGGCGGCCCTGTTCCAGCGCATCGGCCGGCACGCCACCCCGGCACCCTGGTCCTACGCACACCGCGACCCACGGACGGCCTTCCGGGAGGCCCGCGCCCGCGCGCTGAACGGCACGGCCCACTGAGCCGTACTGCTCTCCGAGACCCGCGTAAGAAGTGATTACGGAAGTCTGACCGCAGACCCGATCCCCTGGCCCTACCAGGCCCCGAGTGCTCGAATGAATACGTGAACTCTGAACAATCCGAGGAACAGGACGGCAAACCCGTCGGCCGCCGCGTCTTCCTCGGCACGCTCGGCCTGGGCGCGCTCGGCGTCGTCACCGCGCCTGTGCTGCAGCGCGGCCTGGAGGGCTTCCTCGGCAGCGTCGCAGGCAAGGACCCCACGGGTCTGACCGGCCTGCTGCCCAACGGCGGCGGCTTCCGCTACTACTCCGTCGCCGCGTCGGTGCCCCACAAGAACGCCACGGACTACCAGCTGAAGATCGACGGCCTGGTCGACCGGCCGCGCACCTACACCCTCGCCGATCTGCGCGCCCTGCCGCAGACCCGGCTGGTCAAGGACGTCCAGTGCGTGACCGGCTGGCGCGTCCCCGGCACCCCTTTCCAGGGCGTACGCCTCTCCCACCTGCTGGACCTGGCCGGGGTTCGCGGCACCGCGAAGGCGATCAGCTTCACCTGCTTCGACGGCACCTACACCGAGAGCCTCACCCTCGACCAGGCCCGCCGCCCGGACATCCTGGTGGCCCTGCGCATGCAGGACAAGGACATCTCCTACGAACACGGCGGCCCGGTGCGCCTCTATGTCGCCCCCATGTACTTCTACAAGTCGGCCAAGTGGCTCTCCGGGATCACGGTCACCGACCGGGTCGAGCCCGGCTACTGGGAAAACCTCGGTTACGACGTCGACGCCTGGGTCGGCAAGTCGAATGGACGCACCGATGTCCCTACGAGCTGACACCCCGGCCCCGCCCAGCGCCCGTGTCCACCGCTTCAGCCGGGCCGAACGCTGGGTGCACCGCACCACGGCCGCGCTGATGGGCGTCTGCGTGGCCACGGCGGCCGTCCTCTACATCCCCCAGCTGGCGGTCATGCTCGGACGCCGGGAACTGGTCGTCCGCATCCACGAGTGCGCCGGGCTCGCGCTCCCCGTCCCGGTCCTGCTGGGCCTCGCTTCCCGCGCCTTCCGCGCCGACCTGCGCTACCTCAACCGCTTCGGCCCGCACGACCGGCTCTGGCTGCGCGCCGCGCTGGTCCGCGACAAGCGCTGCTCGTCCCGCCCCGCGGGCAAGTTCAACGCCGGACAGAAGATCTACGCCGCCTGGATCGCCGGTGCCACGCTGGTCATGCTCGGCACCGGCCTGCTGATGTGGTTCACCCATCTCGCCCCGCTGATGTGGCGCACCTCGGCGACCTTCGTCCACGACTGGCTCGCCCTCACGATCGGCGTGGTCCTGGCAGGCCACATCGGCATGGCACTCGGCGACCCGGAGGCGAGACGGGGCCTGCGCACGGGGAAGGTGAGCAGGGAGTGGGCGGACCGGGAACACCCCTTGTGGCGTCCCTGATCCCGGTCGGACATCCCGGTCAGAACTCCAGCAGCACCTTGCAGGACCGCCCCCGGTCAGCGGCCAGCTCGAACCCCGACTCGGCCTCCCGTACGGGAACCACGGCACTGATCAGCCCGTCGAACTCCCCCCGCGCGGCGAGCAGTTCCAGCGCGTCGTCGAACTCCGCGCCGAACCGGAACGCTCCGCGCAGCTCGATCTCCCGGCTCACCACGCGATGTCCGGCGAACGGCGAGAGCCCCGGCGGGAGCATCCCGAGCTGGACGACCACACCGCCGCGCCGCACCCGCCGCAGACACGTGTCCAGCCCGGCCGCGACCCCCGACGCCTCGACGGCCACGTCGACCTCCTCGGGCCACCCGGCATCACCCGGATCATCGGCCCGTACGAGCGTGTCGGCCCCGGTGACGGCCGCGTACCCGAGGGCCTCGGGCACCAGGTCGGTCACCGTCACCCGTGCCGCGCCGGCCGCCTTCGCCGCCGCGACCACCAGACACCCGATCGGCCCCGCCCCGGTCACCAGCACACGCCGGCCGGAGACGTCCCCGGCCCGCCGCACCGCGTGCAGCGCCACCGACAGCGGCTCTGTGAGCGCGGCCCGCCGCAGCCCGAGACCGCCGGGCAGCGCCCGCAGCTGTCCCGCCGGTACGGCGATGTGGGAGGCGAACCCGCCCTGGACATGCGGAAAGCGCGCCGCGCTGCCCAGATACCGGCTGTCCCGGCACACGTTCGCGCGCCCGTCGGCGCACTCCGGGCAGCGCCCGCACGGGGTGGCGGGGTGCACGGCGACCGGAGTACCCGGCACGGGACCCGCGGCCCCGGCGCCGTAGGACACCACCGTGCCCGCCACCTCGTGCCCGAGCACCATCGGCTCCCGGAGCCGGAAGTCCCCGACCTCGCCGAGCCGCCAGTAGTGCAGATCCGACCCGCAGATCCCGCCGTAGCGGACGGCCACCAGGGCCTCGCCCGGCCCGGGTTCGGGTACCGGCAGCTCCGTCACGCGCAGATCGCCCGCGCCGTGGATCACACAACCCAGCATTCCCGTAGCTCCTTTCAGAGCACGCTCGTCATGCCGCCGTCGACGTACAGGATCTGCCCGCCCACGAAGTCCGCCGCGGGCGAGGCGAGGAAGAGCAGGGCGCCGACCAGGTCCTCGGTGCGGCCCCAGCGGCCGGCCGGGGTGCGCCGGCGGACCCAGGCGCTGAACTCCTCGTCCGCCACCAGCGGCCGGGTCAGCTCGGTCTCGATGTAGCCGGGGCCGAGCCCGTTGACCTGGACGCCGTACGGCCCCCAGTCCGCGCACATGCCCTTCGTGAGCATCTTGAGCGCGCCCTTGGCGGCGGCGTAGGGCGCGATGCCCGGCCGGACGACCTCGCTCTGCAGCGAGCAGATGTTGACGATCTTGCCGTGGCCGCGCTCGGTCATCCGCCGGGCCGCCTCCCGGCCGACCAGGAACGCGCTGGTGAGGTTGGTGTCCAGGATCCGGTGCCAGTCGGCGTCGGCGAACTCCAGCAAGGGGGCGCGCAGTTGTATGCCCGCGTTGTTCACCAGGATGTCGAGCGGGCCGACCCGCTCCTCGACGGCGGCGATCCCGTTGGCGACCGCGGCGGCGTCGGTCACGTCGAACACTGCCGTGTGGATCCGGTCCCCGGGGAGTTGCGCGGCCGCGTCGGCCAGCCGGTCGCCGTCACGTCCGTTGAGGACCACCGTGCAGCCGGCCTCGGCCAGGCCCCGGGCCAGCGCGTGGCCGATGCCCCGGCTGGAGCCGGTGACCAGGGCCGTACGGCCGCTGATGTCGAAGAGCGGGTGACTCATCCCCGTACCCCTACAGGATCAGTGAGAGGAGCAGGACCAGGCCGCCGGCGACCACCGACAGGATCGTCTCCATGATCGACCAGGTCTTGACGGTCTGCCCGACGCTCAGCCCGAAGTACTCCTTCACCAGCCAGAAGCCGGCGTCGTTGACGAAGCTGAAGAAGAGCGAGCCGGCGCCGATCGCCAGGACGAGCAGGGCGGTGTGGGTGGTCGACGTGCCGACCGCGAGCGGCGCGACCAGACCGGCCGCCGAGACCGTCGCCACCGTCGCCGAGCCGGTCGCCAGCCGGATCACCACGGCGATCAGCCAGGCGAGCAGCACCGCCGGGATCGACCAGTTCTTGGAGATGTCCAGGATCATCTGGCCCACCCCGGAGTCGATCAGGGTCTGCTTGAAGCCGCCCCCCGCGCCGACGATCAGCAGGATGCCGGCGATCGGCATCAGACCCTTCTCCACGGTCTGCTGGAGCCGCTCCTTGCCGAACCCGGCGGGCCGGCCCAGCGTGAAGAAGCCGGTGATCACCGAGGCGAGCAGCGCGATCAGCGGGGAGCCGATGACGTCGAAGACCCGCTGGGTGCGGTTCGCCGGGTCGTCGACGACGATGTCCACCAGGGCCTTGGCCAGCATCAGCACCACCGGCAGCAGCACGGTGGCGAGCGTCGCGCCGAAGCCCGGACGGCGCCCTAGCTCCTCGGAGGTGCGCTGCGGCAGCATCCGGTCGGGGGCCGGGACGTCCACCCAGCGGGCCGCGGCCTTCGAGAACAGCGGACCGGCGACGATCACCGTCGGGATCGCGACCAGGATGCCGAGCGCCAGCGTCACGCCCAGGTTGGCCTTGAGCGCGTCTATCGCGACGAGCGGGCCGGGATGCGGCGGGATCAGGCCGTGCATCACGGACAGGCCGGCGAGGGCCGGGACGCCGATACGCATCAGGGAGTAGTTGCCGCGCTTGGCGACCATCAGCACGACCGGGATCAGCAGCACGATGCCGACCTCGAAGAACAGCGGCAGGCCGATCACCGAGGCGATCAGCACCATCGCCCACGGCATCGCCCGGCCACCGGCCTTGGCGAGGATCGTGTCGACGATCTGGTCGGCGCCGCCGGAGTCGGCGAGCAGCTTGCCCAGGACCGCCCCGAGCGCGATCAGGACGCCGACGCCGGCCACCGTGGCGCCGAGCCCGGTGGTGAAGCTGGTGATCGCCTTGTCGAGCGGTGCCCCGGCGGCCGCCCCGAGCGCCAGTGACCCGATGGTCAGCGCCAGGAAGGCATGGAGCTTGAACTGGGTGATGAGCAGGACGATCACGGCGATGCCCACCAGGACGGCGATGCCCAGCTGGGCGTGTCCGGCGGAGGTGATCGGCGGAGGCGCGTCCGCTGCCAGCATCTCGACGCTGAGTCTGGTCACGGGGGTTCCCTTGCGGTTACGGGGACGAGGGGAGGGGAGTGCTACTCGGTGGTGTCGGGAAGCGTGTCTGGAAGCGCCTCAAGTGCCTTCACGGCGCGTTCGGTGATCTCCTCGGGGCTGCCGCCGACGTCCACGGCGACTCCCGCCTCGTCCGCCTGAAGGGGCTGCAACGTGGCGAACTGGGAGTCCAGCAGCGCGGTCGGCATGAAGTGCCCCTGCCGGTCGGACATCCGGTCCTCGATGACCTTCCGGTCGCCGGTGAGGTGCACGAACACGATTCCGGGGGCGGCGGCCCTGAGCCGGTCGCGGTACGACCGCTTCAGCGCCGAGCTGCTGACCACCCCGCCCCGCCCGGCCCGCCCGTGCGCCCAGTGACCGATGGCGTCCAGCCAGGGCCGGCGGTCGCTGTCGTCGAGCGGGATCCCGGCCGACATCTTGTCGATGTTGGCCTGCGGGTGGAAGTCGTCGCCCTCGGCGTACGGGACGCCCAGCCGCGCGGCGAGCAGGGGACCGATCGTGGTCTTGCCCGTCCCCGCGACGCCCATCACGACGACGACCTGGGGGGTTCGCATGAACTGCCTCGCTGTCTTCCTCGACATCCGACGCCCCATCGGCGTCGCCACACTGAAACCCATTAGGTACGACGAATTCAAGGGTCTGTGACATATAAGTCTGACTTTTTGTGGCCTTGATCCACGCCGTACGCTGAGTGCATGACCACACCGGGCCGGGGGCTGCACGGCCGTGTACTGGACACCCTCGGCCCCGCGATCACCGCTGGCGAGTACCCGCCGGGCAGCGTGCTGCGCACCGACGAACTCGCCCAGCACTTCGAGGTCTCACGCTCCGTGATGCGTGAGGCGGTCCGTGTGCTGGAGTCCATGCACCTGGTCGAGTCCCGTCGCCGGGTGGGCGTGACGGTCCGTCCCAAGGCCGAGTGGAACGTCTACGACCCGCAGGTCATCCGCTGGCGCCTCGCGGGCGCCGACCGCCCCCGCCAGCTGCGCTCGCTTACCGTGCTGCGCTCGGCGGTCGAACCGGTCGCGGCCGGCCTCGCCGCCAAGCACGCCACGGCCGAGCAGTGCGCCGAACTCACCGAGTGCGCGCTCGGCATGGTGGCCAACTCACGCGGCCACAAGCTGGAGGCGTACCTGATCCACGACATCGCCTTCCACCGGGTCATCCTGAACGCCTCGGGCAACGAGATGTTCGCCAGGCTCGGCGACGTCGTCGCGGAGGTCCTGGTCGGCCGCACCCATCACGAGGTCATGTTCGAGGACCCCGACCCGGCGGCGGTCACCCTGCATGTGCAGGTCGCGGAGGCCGTCCGCGCGGGCGACGCGATCCGCGCCGAACAGCTGACCAGGGAGATCACCGAGGGCGCGCTCCACGAACTGGACATCCTGGCGCCCTGAGTCGACGTGCGTCAGTCGAGGAAGTCCCCGTCCACGTACACCCACGCCCCCTCCACCCGCTCGAAGCGGCTGCGCTCGTGCAGTGAACCGCCCCGGTAGGAGGCGCGGAAAGTCACCGTGCCCGTGGTGTGGAAGGCGGATCCGCCGGCGGTGTCCAGGATCTCCAGCCCCGTCCACCTCATCCGCGCGTCGAGTTCCAGATCCTCGGGCCGGGTCCGCGGATGCCAGGTACGCAGCAGATACCCCGCGTTCCCCGTCACGAACGCGCTGTACCGGGACCGCATCAGCAGCTCGGCGGTCGGCGCGCTCGCGGATCCCGCGTGGAAACGGCCACAGCAGGCGTCGTAGGGCCGGGGGAGTCCGCAGGGGCAGGCGCGCGAGGTCATGGGCCCATTCTGCCCGCAGCAGGGGAGGCGTCCGCCTCGGGCCGGATGCACAGTGGAAGGGCAGCGCAGCACAGTGAGGAGGAACGGCCATGACCCGACCCGTGAGGAGCCGTCCTCCGGCCGTCAAGGAGTGGCGGCTGAACCTGTATCTCTCCGAGCACGACCCGGACACCACCGCCCGGATCGTCCTCGACACCGGGGACAACGTGCTGGAGAGCCACGCCGAGGCCCGCCGCAGCCCGTACGACCCCGACGTACCGGAGATCGGCGACGAACTCGCGGCCGGGCGGGCGCTCATCGCCATGGGCCGGATCCTGCTGCGCGCCGCCGACGGGGACATGAAGGCGGTGGGATCGAACGAGACGGACGGCCCGTCGCCCCTGTGGCCGACGGAGGAATGACCCCGGCCGGGAATGGCCGGGAATGGCCGGAAATGGCCAGGAAGGACGCCCCTCACCTTCCCTTGCGCAGGAACGTGCGCAGCCGGGTCAGCGGCCAGGTGTTGATCACGTCGTCCCGGGTGAGCCAGCCGCGCTGCGCCGTGCCGACGCCGTAGCGCAGCTGCGCCAGGTGCGGTACGGCGTGGGCGTCGGTGTTCACGGCGAACTTCACACCGTGCTCCCTGGCCCGCAGGATGTCCTCGTCGCACAGGTCGAGGCGGTCCGGCTGGGCGTTGACCTCCAGCGCGGTGCCGGTGCGCGCACACACCGCGAACACCTCGTCCCAGTCGGCGTCGACGCCCGCCCGCTTGCCGATCAGCCGGGTCGTCGGGTGCCCGAGGACGTTGACGTACGGGTTCTCGCAGGCCCGCACCAGCCGCCGGGTCATCGCCTTGCGGCCCAGGTCGAAGTGCGAGTGCAGGGAGGCCACGCACAGATCGAAGCCGGCCAGGAACTCCTCCGGCCAGTCCACCCCGCCGTCCGGGTCGATGTTGAGCTCCGTGCCGTGCAGCAGCCGCATCCTGTGCTGCGTGCCGTCCAGCTCCCGCAGCCGCTCCCGCTGGGCGAGGATCTTCTCGTCGGTCATGCGCTGCATGTACAGGTTGGGCGCGTGGTCCGTCACCGCGTAGTACTTGTAGCCGCGCTCGGCGGCCGCCGCCACCATCTCCTCCAGTGGGGCGAGGCCGTCCGTGAGATCGGTGTGGGTGTGCAGGTCACCGCGGATGTCCCGCTCGGTCACCACCTCCGGCAGCTCGCCGTGCAGGGCCGCCTCGATCTCGCCGCGGTCCTCCCGCAGCGTCGGCGCGATCCACGGCAGCCCGAGCCGGGCGTACACCTCCTCCTCGGTACGGGAGGCCAGCGAGTCCCCGCTCTCGGTGTCGAACAGGCCGTACTCGGAGAGCTTCAGCCCCTGGTGCACCGCGATGGTGCGGGTACGGATGTTGTGCGCCTTCGAGCCGGTGAAGTACTGCATCGCGGCACCCCACGACTCCGGCGGCACCACCCGCAGGTCCACCTGGAGCCCCTTCGCGGTGCGCACCGACGTCTTCTTCGTGCCCCGCGCGATGACCTCCGCGGTGGCGGGCAGCTCGCACAGCGCCGCCATGAACGGATCGGACCGCTTCGCCGCGACCAGGACGTCCAGATCCCCGACGGTCTCCCGCATCCGGCGCAGCGAGCCGGCATAGGCACAGCGCGTGCAGCCGGTCACCCCGGACAGCTCGGCGACGATCTCCTCGGCGGTGTCCAGCGCCAGCGACAGCGGCACCCGGGCGCCCGCCTGCTGCAGCAGCTCGATGCCGTGCCGGATGTTGTCCTGCGTCTTCTCGCCGAAGCCCTTCAGATCGGCCAGCGCGTCCGCCTCGATCGCCGCGGCCAGCTCACTGACCGAGGAGATGCGCAGGTCCTCGTAGAGCCGTAGCGCCTTCTTCGGGCCCAGACCCGGGATGGTGATCAGCTCCCGGACCCCGGCCGGGATCTTCGCCCGGCGCTCCTCGACCACCGCCATCTTGCCCGTGCGCAGGTACTCGATCACCTTGTCGGCGATCGACCGGCCCACGTTCGGGATCTCCTTCAGGCCGTCCTCGTCCAGCTTGGCGATGTCGGCCGGATAGCCGCCGATGGCACGCGCCGCCTTCTCGTAGGCGCGCGCCTTGAAGGCGTCGCCTCCCGTGATGGCGATGAGGTCCGCGTACTCCTGCAGGAGCGCCTCGACCTCGTCATTGGGCCGGGCCACCCTTCAAGTCTAGGGAACTTCCCTCCGCATCGGCAGCGGCGGCAGCTTCGCCCCGTACACCCACGCCTCGAACAGCCCGTCCAGCGGCTCGTCCGTGAACCGGGCCACATGCCGGGTGAACGCCGCCGTCGTCACCGACCCGTTCCGGTGCAGCCGCACCCAGCCGCGCAGCATGCGGAAGAACGCGTCGTCGCCCAGCGCGCAGCGCACCGCGTGCACGGTCAGGCCGCCGCGCTCGTAGAGCCGGTCGTCGAACATCGACCGGCGCCCCGGATCTGCCAGCCGCAGATCCTGCGGCAGCCCGGCCAGCAACCGGTGTGCGGCGGCAGCGAGTTGCTGGGCGCTGCGGCCGCCCGAGCGCTCGGACCACAGCCACTCCGCGTACTTGGCGAAGCCCTCGTTCAGCCAGATCTGCCGCCAGTCGGCTATGGACACACAGTTGCCGAACCACTGGTGCGCCAGCTCGTGCGCCACCAGCCGCTCCGAACCCCGGGCGCCGTCCACGTGGTTGGAGCCGAACAGCGACAACCCCTGTGCCTCGACCGGCACATCGAGCTCCTCGTCGGTCACCGCGACCGCGTACTCCTCGAACGGGTACGGCCCGAACAGCTCCTGGAACAGCTCCATCATCGCCGGCTGCCGCGCGAAGTCCCGGGAGAACTCGGGCAGCAGCTGCGCCGGGATGTGCCCGTGCTGCGGCACCCCGCCCGGCCCCGGGTCGCCCAGCAGCACCGTCTGGAACTTGCCGATCGCCAGCCCGACGAGATAGCTGGACGTCGGCGCGGACTGCTCGTACACCCAGGTGGTCGTCGACGCCTTCGTCGTCCGGGTCAGCAGCCGCCCGCCCGACACCACCGCGTACGCCGACGGCGTGGTGACCGAGATCAGATACGACGCCTTGTCGGCGGGGCGGTCGTTGCACGGGTACCAGGACGGCGCCCCGACCGGCTGGCTCGCCACCAGCGCCCCGTCCGCCAGCTCCTCCCAGCCGATCCCGCCCCAGGGGCTGGCCACCGGCTTCGGATTCCCGGACCAGTGCACCTCGACGGTGAAGGCGGCTCCGGCCCGCAGCGGCTTCGCCGGCTTCACCCGCAGCCTGCCGCCCCGGTGCGTGTAGTGCGGCTGGCGGCCGTCCACCCGGATCCGGCCGATCTTGAAGTCGGCCAGATCGAGCTGGAATTCGGTGAGCGGCGCCCGCCCGGCGATGGCGTTGATCCGGGCGCTCCCGGACAGCCGGTTCGGGCCGGGCCGGTAGTCCAGCGTGAGCTCATAGCGATGCACCCGGTACCGGGGATCGCCATTGTCCGGGAAGTACGGGTCCGGGCCGGCCGACTGCTGAACTGCCACTGCTGTGTCTGCTCCCTGCGCTGTGCCACCACTCCGTGCCGATGCCCCACCCGAGACATTCTTCGCCTCCGGCGCGCCCCTTCGGCGGGCGGACCCGGGCGGCGCGCTCAGGAACGCCACGCCTCGATCGGGTTGCCGAGCCAGCGGCTGTCGTCCGGGACGGACTCCGCGGCCATGACGAGCGACGCGGGACCCAGGGTCGCACCGGCCCCGACCGTGCTGCCGGGCAGCACGATCCCGCCAGGGCCCAGCGTGGCGCCCGCACGGAGGACCACAGTATCCGTCCGCAAGATCCGGTCGTGGAAGAGGTGCGTCTGCAGGACGCAGCCACGGTTCACGGTCGCGGCGTCCTCCAGGGTCACCAGGTCCGTCTCCGGCAGCCAGTAGCTCTCCACCCACACGCCCTTGCCGATGCGCGCGCCGAGCCCGCGCAGCCACGCCGTCAGCACCGGCGTCCCCGGCACCGCTCCGGCCAGCCACGGCACCGCCAGCACCTCGACGAACGTGTCCGCCAGCTCGCCCCGCCACACGAAGGAACTCCACAGTGGATGCTCCCCGGCCCGGTGCCGCCCCACGAGCAGCCACTTCGCCAGGACCGAGACGACCGCCGCGGCCACACCCGCCCCGAGCAGCACCCCACCCGACAGCGCCCAGGCCCACGGGCCCAGCGCACACAGTGTCGCCACCGTCGCCGCGGCCAGCGCGGCCGAGCACAGCACCGGCACGATCCGGCACAGCTCCACCAGCCCGCGCGCCCACAGCAGCCGGGCCGGCGGGTCGTACGTACGGCTCTGATCCCCGTCGGCGGCACTGCGCGGCAGCTTCACCGGCGGCAGCCCCAGATACGAGGTGCCCTTCTTCGCCTTCTTCGGCGTCGCCGACAGCACACCGACCAGACCGCCGTCCGGCACCCGCCGCCCCGGCGCGGTCATCCCCGAGTTCCCGAGGAACGCCCGCCGCCCGATCTGCGCACGCCCGATCCGCATCCACCCGCCGCCCAGCTCGTACGGCGCCGTCAGCGTGTCGTCCGCGAGGAACGCCCCCTCGCCCACCGTGGTCAGGCTCGGCAGCGCGAGCACGGTCGACACCTCGGCGCCCCGCCCGATCCGCATCCCCAGCAGCCGCAGCCACACCGGCGTGACCAGCCCGGCGTACAGCGGGAACAGGGTCTCGCGGGACCGGTCCATCAACTGGGTCACGGTCCACGCCTGCCAGCCGACCCGGCTGTGCGTCGGATGCGTGCCCTCGCGCAGCCCCAGGCTGAGCACCCGTACGGCGACCAGGATCAGCAGCGCGTACGCCAGCCCGTAGGCCAGCGTGGCCGGGACCAGCCCCAGCACGGCCCCGCGCAGAGCCGGGCCGAGGGAGGCACCGGGCGCCACGAAGACCCGGGCGACCAGCAGCGCGGCCCCGCCCGCGAGCAGCGGCAGCGCGCTCAGCGCGAGACCGGTGATGCCGTACATGACCCGCCAGTACGTGCCCCGCTGCGGGCGCTCCTTGGGCCAGTTGCGCTTGGCCTTGCCCAGCTTGACCGCGGGCGCGCCCGCCCACCGCTGACCGGTCGGGATCTGCCCGCTGACCGCCGAGCCGGGGGCCACCTCGGCCCGCTTGCCGACCCGCGCGCCCGGGAACAGCATGCTGCGGGTGCCGACGACGGCATGCGCGCCGACCTTGACCGTGCCGATCTCCAGCCGGTCGCCGTCCAGCCAGTATCCGGACAGATCGACCTCGGACTCCACGGCCGCACCCCGGCCCACCCTGAGCATCCCGGTGACCGGCGGCAGCGAGTGCAGGTCCACCTCGGGCCCGATCTTGGCGCCCAGCGCCCGCGCGTACCGCTCCAGCCAGGATCCGGTCAGCGTGGTGGCCCCACTGAATTCGGCCAGCCGCTCGGCCGCCCACAGCCGCAGATGCACGCTCCCGCCCCGCGGATACCGCCCGGGAACGAGGCCTCGCAGCAACAGCCGCGCCCCGCCCGCCGCCACGGCGATCCGGCCGGGCGGGGTGAACAACAGCAGCGCACCGGCCACGAGCAGCCACCAGGGGGCGGTAGGCAGCCAGACGTAGCCGGGCAGCAGGTTCCCCACGGCGGCCAGGACGAGCGTCCAGCGCAGCCCGAGCAGCGTGACCAGCGGGACGAGCAGCAGGAGCTGGACGGCCTGGGCGCGGACCGGGACCGGCGCGACCGTCCGCCGCGCGCCGTCGTCCTGCGTGGACTCCTCCAGCCGCCGGGCCAGCTTGCGCAGCACCGGCTGCTGGTAGATGTCGAGGACGGCGGCGCTCGGGTAGCGGGTACGCAGCCGGGTGGTGAGCTGGGCGGCCGCCAGACTGCCGCCGCCGATCGCGAAGAAGTCGTCGGAGGCGCCGCTCACCGGGATGCCCAGGACCTCCGCCCACTGCTCGGCGAGCCAGGCCTCGGTGCCGTACAGATCGGCCTTGGGCGTCTGAACGCCCTCCAGCGGCCAGGGCAGGGCGCCCCGGTCCACCTTCCCGGACGTCCGGGTCGGCAGCTCGGAGACGGGCGCGAGCAGCGGCACCAGCGCGGCGGGCAGCGCGGCCCGCAGCTTCTCGACGGCGGCCGCGTGATCCCAGCCGTCCTGGGTGACGACATAGCCGACGAGCAGCTGATTGCCGCTGCGGGCGGTACGCACGGCGGCCGCGGCCCCGGCCACTCCGGGCAGCGCCTGCAGCGCGGCGTCCACCTCGCCCAGCTCGATCCGCCGCCCGCCGAGCTTGATCTGCTCGTCGGCCCGCCCCAGGAAGATCAGCCCTTCGGGGTCGGCCTTGACCAGGTCACCGCTCCGATAGGCCCGCTCCCAGCCGAGGGACTCCAGCGGCGCGTACTTCTCCGCGTCCTTCTCGGCGTCGAGATACCGCGCGAGCCCGACCCCGCCGATCACCAGCTGCCCGCTGCCGCCCATGGCCACCGGCTCACCGGCGTCATCGACGACGGCCAGCTCCCACCCGTTCAGCGGCAGCCCGATCCTGACGGGCTCCTCGCCGGTCATCAGCGCGGCACAGGCCACCACGGTCGCCTCGGTCGGCCCGTAGGTGTTCCACACCTCGCGCCCCTCGGTGACCAGCCGCTGCGCTAGCTCGGGCGGGCAGGCCTCGCCGCCGAAGATCAGCAGCCGTACGTCGTTGAGGGTCTCCGGCTCCCACAGCGCGGCCAGCGTCGGCACCGTCGACACGACGGTGATCTCCTGCTCGACCAGCCAGGGCCCGAGATCGGCACCGCTCCTGACCTGCGACCGCGGCACCGGCACCAGACAGGCGCCGTACCGCCAGGCCAGCCACATCTCCTCGCAGGACGCGTCGAAGGCGACGGACAGCCCCGCCATGACCCGGTCACCGGGCCCGATCGGCTCCTCCGTGAGGAACAGGGCCGCCTCGGCATCCACGAAGGCGGCGGCGCTGCGGTGCGTGACGGCGACGCCCTTGGGCTTGCCGGTGGACCCGGAGGTGAAGATGATCCAGGCGTCGTGCTCGGCACCGGGCCGCGCGGCGGGAGAGCCGGGGGCGCCCTGCGAGGTTGAGCCGGGGATGCCCTGTGCGGTGGAGCCGGGGGCGGCCTGCACGGTGGGGCCGGGGGCACCCTGCGCGTCAGTGCCGTGGTCGGCGACGGCGTCCCCGGCGACGGTGATGGCGTGCCCGGCGCCGATGACGGCCCGCACCCCGGCCTCCCCGAAGACCAGCTCGGCCCGCTCGTCCGGGTCCTCGGCGTCGACGGGGACATAGGCGGCACCGGCGGCGAGGACGGCGAGGATCGCGATGTACAGCTCATTGGTCCCCGAGGGCACCCGCACCCCGACCCGGTCCCCGAGCCCGACCCCTTCGCCCGAGAGCCGCCGGCGCAGCCGCTCCACCTCGACGGCCAGCGCACGGTAGGTGAGACATGCCGCACCGTCGTCCAGGGCGGGCTCGTCCGGATGGGACCGCACGGTCGCGTCGAAGAGGTCGACCAGGGTGCGCGGCGAGGCCGCGGGCGCCGCGGAGAACCGCGCCCGGTCGCCGAACTGCGTGCGGATCTCTTCGTCGAGCAGGCCGAGAGCGCTGTGCTCGTCTATGGCTGCCATCAGGTCCTCACGTCGGTCCGGCTGAAGTCACAAGCCGGAAATTTTAGTACGACGCTAGGCGCCGCCCCGGTGTCCGGCCACTCGAGAAGGCCGTCCCGGCCGACCTGCGCCACCCGGCCCGGCGCCCCTGAGCAGCCGTTCTTCGCGCCGTACGAGACATGCCCCACACACCGCCAAGGAGCGGACATTCAGGGGCAGTTCGCAGGGAGCGGGGGCCTCGGGCGGGCCGACGCGGAGGAAGCGAAGAGGAAACGCAGAAGGCCCCTGCGTGAGCAGGGGCCTTCGCTGGTGTCCGAGGGGGGACTTGAACCCCCACGCCCGATAAAGGGCACTAGCACCTCAAGCTAGCGCGTCTGCCATTCCGCCACCCGGACAAGGTGTCTGTCGTGCGGGGGAGCCCTTTTGGCGGGGTTTCCCTCGCGGCGACGGAGGAAACATTACCAGGCTTTCGGGGGTGGCTGATCACCCCCCGCCCCGGTGGCCCTTCGCGCGTGAACGGTGTGTGACGGGCCGGGACCGGTCTTGGGCCGGGGCCGGGGGAGAGGGAGGATGAGGAGGACCACCAGCAGCGACAGCGCGGGAGGAAGCACGTGAGCGAGACGGACGCGGCCGGGAGCATCACCGGTGAGGACGAGGTCGTGGACCTCTGCCGCGAGCTGATCCGGTTCGACACCAGCAACTACGGCGACCACTCCGGCCCCGGCGAGCGCCAGGCCGCCGAGTGGACCGCCGAGAAGCTCGCCGAGGTCGGGCTGGAGCCGAAGATCTACGAGTCGCACCCGGGCCGCGCCTCGACGGTGGCCCGTATCGAGGGCGAGGACCCGTCCCGGCCCGCGCTGCTGATCCACGGCCACCTGGACGTCGTACCGGCCAACGCCGGCGACTGGACCCACCACCCGTTCTCCGGCGAGGTCGCCGACGGGTGCGTGTGGGGGCGCGGGGCCGTCGACATGAAGGACATGGACGCCATGACCCTCGCGGTAGTGCGCGACCGGCTGCGCAGCGGCCGGCGGCCCCCTCGCGACATCGTGGTCGCCTTTCTCGCCGACGAGGAGGCCGGCGGCACCTACGGCGCCCGCCACCTGGTCGACAACCACCCCGAGCTGTTCGAGGGTGTCACCGAGGCCATCAGCGAGGTCGGTGGCTTCTCCTTCACGGTGAACGAACAGCGCCGGCTCTATCTGATCCAGACGGCCGAGAAGGGCATCCACTGGATGAAGCTGACCGTGGCCGGCACCGCCGGGCACGGCTCGATGATCCACCGGGACAACGCCATCACCGAGCTGTCCGAGGCCGTGGCCCGGGTCGGCCGGCACAAGTTCCCGGTGCGGGTCACCAAGACCACCCGGGCCTTCCTCGACGAACTCGGCGACGCGCTCGGCACCGAGCTGGACCCGGAGAACATGGAGGCCACCCTCGCCAAGCTCGGCGGCATCGCCAAGCTGATCGGGGCGACCCTCAGCAACACCGCCAACCCGACCCAGCTGAACGCCGGCTACAAGGTCAACGTCATCCCGGGCGAGGCCACCGCGCACATCGACGGACGGTTCCTGCCCGGCTATGAGGAGGAGTTCCTCAGCGACCTCGACCGGCTGCTCGGCCCCCACGTCCGGCGCGAGGACGTGCACGCCGACAAGGCGGTCGAGACCGGCTTCGACGGGGCGCTGGTGGAGGCCATGCAGTCCGCGCTGCTGGCCGAGGACCCCACCGCCAAGGCGATCCCCTACATGCTCTCCGGCGGCACCGACGCCAAGTCCTTCGACGACCTCGGCATCCGCGGCTTCGGCTTCGCCCCGCTGAAGCTGCCGCCGGAGCTGGACTTCGCCGGTATGTTCCACGGCGTGGACGAGCGGGTGCCGGTCGACGGGCTGCGGTTCGGGGTGCGCGTGCTGGACCGGTTCATCGACGCGTCGTGAGGCTCTGGGCCCAGATATTCGGGCGCGCGTACGGAGATGACTGGAACGGGTGAATGCGACGATCGGTTCGTAGCTTCATTAGTTCCTCCTCGTTACAGGTGATGTGACTCCGCACCTTGGAGTCGCATTGCCAACAAGGAGGAATAATGATCAAGAAGGTCGTCGCTGCTGCGGCTGCCACCGGTGGGCTGGTTCTCGCGGGCGCGGGCCTCGCCGTCGCAGACTCCGGAGCCCAGGGTGCCGCTGTGCACTCGCCGGGCGTTGTCTCCGGCAATGTCGTTCAGGTGCCCGCGCACGTCCCGGTGAACGTCTGCGGTAACACGGTCAACGTGATCGGGCTCCTGAACCCCGCCTTCGGCAACAAGTGCTTCAACGACTGACGACGACCTCCTGAGGGGGGCGTCTTTTCGAGCCGTCGGCCCTGGAGCGCCTGCTATGCGCTCCAGGGCCGACCGGCCTCTTGCGCGGACACATGATCCGCGAGGTTCGCAATGCAACACAACGCTACCTAGCGCAATGCAATGCGACGCAATCGCGAGGCACAGCAGGATCGAAGGCAGGGGAAATCAGAAAATGCGACAGGGCACCCGCAAGGGCCTGATGACGATGGCGGCCGCCACCGGTGTGATCGCCGCCGCGAGCGGCTATGCCCACGCCGACGCGGGCGCGTTCGGCACCGCCGCCGGCTCGCCCGGCGTACTGTCCGGCAACACGGTGCAGGCGCCGGTGCACGCGCCGGTGAACGTGTGCGGCAACACCGTGAACGTCGTCGGGCTGCTCAACCCGTCCGTGGGGAACAAGTGTGCCAACGACGACGGCACTTCGGGGGGACACGGCGGCTCCAGCGGTTCTGGCGGTTCCAGCGGTTCCGGCGGCTCGCACGCGGGCGGCCGTACCTCGGACTCGCCCGGTGTCGGCTCCGGCAACACCGTGCAGGTACCGATCGACGCGCCGGTGAACGTCTGCGGCAACAGCGTGAACGTCATCGGGGTCGGCAACGCCACCACGGACAACGACTGCGCCAACGGAGGCGGCAGCCACCACGGCCAGCCGCCGGGTGGCGGCCACGGAAACCCGCCCGGCCAGCCGGGTCACCCCGGGCATCCTGGCCACCCCGGGCATCCCGGTCACCCGGGCCACCCCGGTCACCCGGGTCATCCTGGCCACCCCGGTCACCCGACGACCCCGCCCGGCAAGGGCCGTCACACGCCCCACGGTCCCCAGGGGTCCCACGGGACTGCGCCGGTCAACCAGCAGGGCGGCCGCTCCGCCCAGCCCCTGACGAACGGGCAGCTCGCACACACCGGCAGTGATCTGCCGGTGGGCCTCGTGCTGCCGGTCGGCGCGGGCGCGCTGCTCGCGGGCGCGGTGCTCTACCGCAAGGCGCGGGCCGCGGCGTAGGTACGGCGAACGGAGCGGGCCCTGCCATGCCGGCGGGGCCCGCTCCGTTCAGCTGTCCGGGCTCACCATGTGGCACGCACCTGGCGGATGATCCGCCGGCGCAACCGCACCCGGCGGCTGCCGTCGCGCAGCAGACTCAGTCGGTCCAACTCCCAGTGTCCGTACTCGGCATGGTCCGTCAGCAGGCGTGTGGCCTCCTTGCGGGACACCCCGCGTGGCACATACACGTCGACAAATTCGTATTCCGGCATCGCATCTATTGTGCGGGCTGGGGCCCGGTACGGATAGCGTCTGCACTATGTCTGATGCTGCGCAGCCCACCGCTGCCGAGGTACGCGCCGCCGCCGAGGCGGTCAAGACCGCCCTCGATCGTCATCTGGCGGCCGTCGAACGCAGGTCGGGGGAGGACGACCCGGCTGTCTTTGAGGCGTTCAACCAGCTGGCCGCGGCCGCCGAGGTGTACGACGAGCTGCTCTACGACCGCTATGACGAGGTCACGCCCTTCGAGATCCCCGGGTCGGAGGAGCTGCCGCCGTACGCGGGCCCCGAGGAACCGAACGCGATCAGCGTGCTGATCCGCCGCGACTATGCCGTGGCGGAACCGCAGCGGCTGCTGGCGCAGGCCCAGCGGGTCGAGGCAGCGGAGTACGAGGCCGCGGGCGGCCTGGCCGAGGATGCCGCCGGTACGGTTCCGGGGGCGCTCGGCATCCTGTTCGGCGAGTTCGAACCGGACGAGATCGCTTCCCGGCACAAGGAGTTCGGCCTGGAGGAGGGCGACTCCACGCTCTGGGTCACCGCGGCGGACGAGACACCCGAGGCGGGCGAGTGGCTGGAGGCGCCGTTCGACCACATCGACCCGCAGAGTGTGGTGTGCCGGTTCGACGTGAGCGCGGTGTTCGACGACGACGTCTCCGACGAGGGCGACGAGGAGGACGACCTCGAGTTCGTCGAGGACGAGGAAGAGGTACTGGAGCCGCTGGACACCGAGAAGTAGTGCGGTGACGACGGTGCGGAGTCCGGCTGTGCCGAGTGGTCCGCGGCAGGTTCGGCACCGCCGGACTCCGCCGTCGTGGCGGAGCGCCGTGGCGGCGGAGAGGGCGGGCGGACAGAGAGCTAGTCGTTCGGGACCTGCGCGCGCAGCAGCGTCTGCAAGCGGGTCGTGCGGGGCTTGGCCGGTGTCTCCGCCACCGCCTTCGGCAGGGCCTGTTCCACCCCGTGGACCACGGACAGATGCCGCTCCGCCCGGCCGAACGCCGTGTACACCCAGGGTCTGCTGAGCGCCTGCGCCGCGTCGCCGGGCAGCACCACGACCGCCGCCAGCCAGCGGGCGCCCACCGCCTGGTGCGCGGTCAGCGCCCAGCCATGCCGTACGGCGCCCTCCACCCGCTCGCGCGGTACGACCACCGGGGCGCCCGCGCACGTCAGATGCAGCCCGTCCGCGTCGGCCTTGACCACCACACCCGGCACCGTACGGCCCGGGGCGGGGGAGTAGGCGATCCGGTCGCCGGGGTCGAAGCCGCCGAAGCGGCCGGGGCCGGGGTTGAGGCGTTCCTTCAGCGCGGAGTTGAGTGCACGGGTGCCCGCGGCGCCGCCGTGTCCCGGGGTGATCACCACGGTCTGGTCGGCCGGGATCCCGATTGCCCGCGGCACTGAGTCCGCGACCAGCTGGACCGTCCGGTGCACGGCCTCGCCCGCGTCCCGCACCGGGACGATGACGATCTCCTTGCCCGGCGCGGCGACCTGGTTCAGCTCGCCGACGCCGATACCGGAGACCAGCTCGCCGATCGGGCCCGGGTCGGGGACACGGGAGGCGATCTGCGGGCAGACGCGGGCGGCGAGCAGATCGGCGAAGACCCGCCCGGGACCGGCCGACCACAGCACCGCCGGGTCACCGCTGAGCACCAGCCGGGCCCCGTCGGGCAGCGACTCCACCAGCATCGCGGCGCTCTCCACATCGAGCTGCGGGGCGTCCAGCACGATCAGCAGGTCCAGTTCCAGCGCGCCGTCCGTGTCCCGGCCCGGTCCCTCGGCGCCGGACAGCAGACCGGCGACCGTGCCCACGCTGTGCTCCGCCGGGTCCGCCCCCGGCTGCGCGGCGATGCGGTGGCGTCCGTCCGGCGTGTGGCAGACGGCGAAGGCCCGCAGGCCCGCGGCGCGCGCGGCACCGAGCAGCGCGGCCGGTTCGGTCCGGGCCGTCTCCCCGCCGGTGTGCAGCACCAGGCCGTGTCCGGCCACCGCGCGGACCAGCTCGGCCGCCCCGCCGGAGACGGCGTCGGCGGCCGTCCGCCAGGCCTGGTCGGTCTCCTTGGACAGCGAGTTGACCAGCCGGGCCAGGCCGTCGGCGAGGCTCTCCTCGGCCAGCGCGTACCGCTCCAGGCCGACGAGGACCCGCACCGGGCGCTCCTCCTCCTCGCCCTCTTCCGCCTGCTGCGGTGCGGCGGCTCCCGGTTCCTCCAGGGCGTCCTGGAAGGCCAGGGCCTCGCCCTCCGCGAGCGTGCTCTGCACCGCCGCGTCCGGGTCCGGCACGCTCTGCCGGCCGAGCGCCGCATCGAGCGTGGGCAGCTCCAGCGCGGTGTGCCCGGCCAGGGCCGCCTGCTCCAGCAGCCAGACGGTGAGCGCGCGGCCCCGCCGCTCGTCGCCCGGACCGCCGGCGGCGCCGAGCAGCGCCCGTGCGAACCCGTCGGCCTGGTCGGGCCGTACGCCCCTGATCCGCAGCAGCTGCCAGG
>NZ_CM002285.1:7744353-7819148 GCF_000497445.1 Streptomyces roseochromogenus subsp. oscitans DS 12.976
GCGCCGCCAACTCGGCCTCCGCCTCGGACACCTGGGCCCCGGCGCCCTCACCGCCGCCGGCTCCGCCTGCGCCCTCACCGTCGCCGCCCGAACCCTCACCGCCGTCCGAACCGCTCTCGCCTTCGGCCTCGCCCGTGCTCGCGCCGCCCTCGGCTTCGGTCTCGCCCGCGCCGGTGTCCACGCCCTCGGCCGCACTCGCGCCCGCGCCGGTGTCCACGCCCTCGGCCGCACTCGCGCCTGCGCCAGTGCTCTCGCCCTCGGCCGCACTCGCGCCTGCGCCAGTGCTCTCGCCCTCGGCCGCACTCGCGCCGTCCTCGCCCGCGCCGGTGTCCTCGCTTCCGTGCGCCCTGGCGCCCGCGCCGCCCCCGCCTTCGGCCTCGCCCGCCTCGGCACCGTCCGCACGGCTCCCCTCGGGCGTGGGCGGGTGTCCCCACCCGAGGCCTCGGGGTGTGTCCGGTGTCCCCGGCCCGGCTTCCTCCGTGGTCTCCGGCTCCGTGCTCACAGCGTGCTCCAGTCGTGATCGGGATAGCGGTGCAAGGGCGCCGACACATCGTCCAGCGCCCGGCAGATCTCGTCAGGAAGACTAAGGGCCTCCACTGACAACGCCGCCGTGAGCTGCTGCGCGTTGCGCGTGCCCACGATCGGCGCGGCCACGCCGGGCCGGTCCCGGACCCAGGCGAGGGCCACCTGGAGCGGGGTGACGGCGAGCCCGTCGGCCGCCGTCGTCACCGCGTCCACGATGCGGGAGGCCGTGTCGTCCAGATACGGCTCCACGAACGGGGCCAGGTGCTCGGAGGCGCCGCGCGAGTCCGCCGGAGTGGTGTGCCGGTACTTCCCGGTCAGGACGCCCCGGCCGAGCGGCGAGGAGGGCAGCAGACCGACGCCGAGGTCCAGCGCGGCGGGCAGCACCTCACGCTCCACGCCCCGCTGCAGCAGCGAGTACTCCAGCTGTGTGCTGGCCAGCCGGGTCCGGACGCCGGGTGCCGCGAGCTGCCAGGTGGCCGCCTTGGCGAGCTGCCAGCCGCAGAAGTTGGAGACCCCGGCGTAGCGGGCGCGGCCGCTGCTCACCGCTATGTCGAGGGCCTGGAGCGTCTCCTCCAGCGGGGTGCCGGGGTCGTAGGCATGGACGTGCCACAGGTCGACGTACTCCGTGCCCAGGCGGTTCAGGGAGGCGTCGAGCGCGGCGAGCAGATGGCCGCGGGAGCCGTCGACGCGACGGTCGGGGTCGGGGACGCTGCCCGCTTTGGTGGAGATCACCAGGTCCCGGCGCGGCACCAGGCCGTCCATCAGCTGCCCGAGCAGATACTCCGCCTCGCCGTCGCCGTACACGTCCGCGGTGTCGACGAGCGTGCCGCCGGCTTCCCAGAACGCCTTCAGCATGTCCGCGGCGTCGTGCTCGTCGGTGTCCCGGCCCCAGGTGAGGGTGCCGAGTCCGATCCGGGACACGCGCAGGCCGGTACGGCCGAGATGCCTCTGCTCCATGCGGGCGAGATTACTGGCCAGAACCCGCGCGGTGGGTGGCCTGTGGATAACCAAGTCGGTTGCGGGGCGCCCGGTGCGGTGGCCCAGCTACTGCCCTGACACCCGCCCCCGCGCTATGGTCGGCCCCACAGGGACGTTACTGATCGGTAAGGGGACGGCATGCGGCTCGGGATCAACCTCGGCTACTGGGGCGCCGGGATGGACGGGGACAATCTGGCGGTCGCGCAGGAGGCCGACCGGCTGGGCTTCTCGGTGTGCTGGGCCGCCGAGGCATACGGCTCCGACGCGGCGACGGTCCTGTCCTGGGTCGCCGCGCAGACCGAGCGCATCGACGTCGGCTCGGCCATCTTCCAGATCCCGGCCCGCCAGCCCGCGATGACGGCGATGACGGCGGCCACCCTGGACTCGCTCTCCGGCGGTCGCTTCCGCCTCGGCCTCGGCGTCTCCGGCCCGCAGGTCTCCGAGGGCTGGTACGGCGTCAAGTTCGACAAGCCGCTGGCCCGCACCCGCGAGTACGTGGAGATCGTGCGCAAGGCGATGACGCGGGAGCGCCTGACGTACGAGGGCGAGCACTGGACGCTGCCGCTGCCGGGCGGTCCGGGCAAGCCGATCAAGCTGACCGTGCACCCCCAGCGCGAGCACATCCCGCTCTACATCGCAGCGATCGGCCCGAAGAACCTGGAGCAGACCGGCGAGATCGCCGACGGCGCCCTGCTGATCTTCCCCTCCGCCGACCACCTCGAGGACACCACGCTCAAGTACCTGCGCGCCGGCCGCGAGAAGGCGGGCAAGACGCTCGACGGGTTCGATGTGTGCCCGACCCTGCCGCTGGCCGTCGGCGACGACAAGGACGTGGCCCGCCTCGCCGACACCTTCCGCCCCTACACCGCGCTGTACGTCGGCGGCATGGGCAGCGCCAAGCAGAACTTCTACAACCAGCTCGCCCAGCGCATGGGATACGAGAAGGAGGCCGCCGAGATCCAGCAGAAGTACCTGTCCGGCGACAAGCAGGGCGCCGCCGCCGCGATCCCGCAGGACCTCATCGACAAGACGACGCTGCTGGGCTCCGTCGACCGGATCGCCGACCGGATGAGGGCCTACGCCGCCGCCGGTGTCACCACCCTCAGCCTGTCGCCCGCCGGCTTCACACTGGAGGAGCGCCTCGCCTCCCTGCGCGCCGGCAGCGAGGCCCTGGAACGCGCAGGACTGGCCTAGACAGCGTCAGCGGCCGTGGTGGGGGCTCGGGGGTCTTCCCCGCCACGGCCGTCACGGGGAACAACGCGCCGGGCGTCGCGCGGTTACGACGCCCGCGTTCCTTCTTTCGGCCGAGTCTTCCGGCACCCGTGTTGCGGCTCTCCTCTGCCCGCATTTGACTCGTTCTTTGCGGAATATCGCGAAAGGCACTGGAAGAGCACTGAATATCGGGGAATGCTGAGGAATCGTCCGGAGAGGTGGCATCCATGCTGTCGGCCAGGAGTCTGTTCCAGGAGATCCTCGACCACGACGAGTCGTTCCGGCTCTTCTGCTCCATCGCCGCCAGCGGGGAGTCCCAGGGCGGCTGGGAGAACGGACGGATCGCCTCCCTGGTGCCGGGCAGCGCACGCGAACTGGCACCGAAGATCGCCCGCCACGGCGCCGACGAGGACAAGCACGGACGCATCTTCCACGCCCTGCTGAGGAAGCGCGGGCTCACCCCCGCCGCCGTACCGCCCGAGACCGACTACACGATGCTCCTGGAGCGGCGCGGCATCGGCCTCGCCCACGACAAGCTCCGCCGGGACGAGCCGCTCAGCGTGCGGGACCTCATCGTCTACCTCTCACACAGCCGGGTCACCGAACAGCGCGCCGCCGACCAGATGGTGATGCTGCGCCGGTACTTCGGCGACCATCCCGAGGTCGGCAAGGCCGTCCGCATCATCTCGGACGACGAGGACAACCACCTCGCCTACACCCACGAGGAACTGCTGCGGTTCGCCGCCGCCGGCCACGGCCGGCTGATCCGGCGCACCCTGCGCACCTGCGCGCTCGCCGAGAGCCGCGTCTACCGGGACGTCAGCCTCGCCGTCCTCGCCCGCATGGGCCGCATCCTCGGCTGGCCGAAGGCGAAGTCCGTCGTACTCGCGGCGGGCATCCACGCCATGTACGGCTATGAGCGCCTCGTCGGCTGGCGCCGCATGCTCGTCCTCCGCCTGCCCGAGCGCCGCGACGCCCTCGGCGGCCCCGCCACCCCCGCCCACGAGTTCGCCTGAGCCGCATCCGGGCCCTCACAGCCAGCCGCGCCCCTTGAACAGCCGGTACAGCAGTACCTCCAGGGCCGCCATCAGCAGGATCACCGCCGGGTACGACCACAGCCAGTGCAGCTCCGGCATGTGGTCGAAGTTCATGCCGTAGATACCCGCGATCATCGTGGGAACCGCGGCCATCGCCGCCCACGAGGAGATCTTCCGCATGTCGTCGTTCTGCCGCACGCTCATCTGCGCCAGATGCGCCGACAGCATGTCCGACACCAGCCGGTCCAGGGCCTCCACGGACTCGTTCACCCGCATCAGATGGTCGCCGACGTCACGGAAGAACGGGCGCGCCTTGTCGTGCACGAAGGGCACCGTGGCACCGAACGGTCCGGTGCCCGCCAGCCGGGTCAGTGGCAGCGCCAGCGGCCCGGTTGCCCGGCGGAACTCCAGGATCTGCCGTTTGAAGCCGTAGATCCGGGACGCGATGTGCCGCGAGCCGCCGCCCTCCGGCCGGAACACCTCCGCCTCCAGCTCCCCCAGATCGTTCCCCAGCTCCGTCGCCACCTCCAGATAGTGGTCGACGACAGCGTCGGAGATCGCGTACAGCACGGCGGTCGGGCCCTTGTCGAGCATCTCCGGCTCCTCCTCCAGCCGGTGCCGTACGGCGGCCAGGGGCGAGATCTCGCCGTGGCGGACGGTGACCACGAAGCAGTTGCCGATGAAGACCATGATCTCGTCGGCCGAGACGGTGTCATGGTCCGCGTCGTACGCGACCGGCTTCAGCACCATGAACAGCGAGTCGTCGTACACCTCCAGCTTGGGCCGCTGATGCGCGTTGAGGGCGTCCTCGACCGCCAGCCGATGCAGCGCGAACTCCTGGGTGACCAGGTCGAACTCGCGCTCGGACGGCTCGTACAGGCCGATCCACACGAACCCGCCCGCCGCCCGCGCCTCGGCGAGCGCGTCGGACAGGTCCTCCGGGCCCTCGATGCGGTGCCCGTGCCGGTAGATGGCGCAGTCGACGATCACGGAGCGCATTCTCCCCTCGCTCGCTCACCCATGCATGTGATGATGCGCCTACCCTGGGCCGCATGCCCACGCTGATCCTCGTCCGGCACGGACGTTCCACCGCCAACACCTCCGGGGTGCTCGCCGGCTGGACGCCCGGCGTCGCCCTCGACGAGCGCGGCGCCGCACAGGCCGCCGCGCTGCCCGCACGGCTCGCCGGGCTGCCGATCTCCGAGGTCGTCACGAGCCCCCTGCAGCGCTGCCAGGAGACCCTGCGGCCGCTCCTCGAAGCCCGCCCGGAACTGCGCGCCCATACCGACGAACGGATCGGGGAGTGCCACTACGGCGACTGGTCCGGCCGCAAGCTCGCCGAGCTGACGGACGAACCGCTGATGGAGGTCGTCCAGGCCCACCCGTCGGCCGCCGCGTTCCCCGGCGGCGAGTCCCTGCGCGCCATGCAGACCCGCGCCGCCGAGGCCGTACGCGAGTGGAACGCGCGCGTGGAGCGCGAGCACGGCGCCGACGCCGTCTACCTGATGTGCTCCCACGGTGACATCATCAAGTCCCTGGTCGCCGACGCCCTCGGGCTCCACCTCGACCTGTTCCAGCGGATCTCCGTGGAGCCGTGTTCCGTCACCGCGATCCGCTACACCCGCCTCCGGCCGTTTCTCGTTCGCCTCGGCGACACCGGGGATTTCGCCTCACTCGCCCCGCGCGAGGAAGCCGGTGAGGGCGACGCACCGGTCGGGGGTGGTGCGGGCGCACCGTGATCGTCTGCCGCAGTAGGGTGAAGCGGTCCGCACCGATCCGCATCGTCGCGCATCCGCGGTCCCTCGCCCGCTGAGGCTCCCGCACCGCTGAAACTCTCGAATCCAATGGAGACAGGACGTGTCCCGTCAGGTGTTCCTCTACGACCCGCCGGACCGCTTCGTGGCCGGCACGGTCGGGCTGCCCGGACGCCGTACGTTCTTCCTCCAGGCCATCGCAGGCTCCCGGGTGACCAGCGTGGCTCTGGAGAAGACCCAGGTGGCCGCGCTCGCCGAGCGCATGGACGAACTGCTCGACGAGGTCGTACGGCGTAGCGGCGGCAGCGCCTCCGTGCCCGCCGTGGCGCCCACCGAGATCGCCGACACCGCCCCGCTGGAGACCCCCATCGAGGAGGAGTTCCGCGTCGGCACCATGGCGCTGGCCTGGGACGGCGAGGAACAGCGCATGATCGTCGAGGCGCAGGCTCTGGTAGAGCTGGACGCCGACACCGAGGAGGACCTCGCCGAGGCCGAGGAGCGGCTGCTCCAGGACGAGGAGAACGGGCCCCCGATGCTGCGGGTCCGGCTGACCGGCGCGCAGGCCAGGGCCTTCGCCAAGCGCGCCCTCGACGTCGTCAACGCCGGGCGGCCGCCGTGCCCGCTGTGCAGCCTCCCGCTCGATCCGGAAGGACACGTATGTCCGCGCCAGAACGGATACCGCCGCGGAGCGTGACCGCCGCCGACACCGGGGCTGACGCGGCCGCCGCCGAGCTGCTCGCGCGGGGTGAGCTGACCGTCCGCGGCCGGATCCGCGAGGCCTCCAACGCAGCGCTGTTCTGCACGATCGCCCTGGACGGCCGGGAAGCCTCCTGCATCTACAAGCCGGTGGCCGGGGAGCGCCCGCTGTGGGACTTCCCCGGCGGCACCCTGGCAGGCCGCGAGGTGGCCGCCTACGAGGTCTCCGAGGCCACCGGCTGGGGGCTCGTCCCGCCGACGGTGCTGCGCGACGGGCCCTACGGCGACGGCATGTGCCAGCTGTGGATCGACGTCCAGGCCGAGGCGGAGCTGCTCGCCCTGGTCGAGGCCGAGGAACCGGAGCCGGGCTGGAAGGCGATCGGCCTGGCCGAGGTCGGCGAGGGCCGCACCGCGCTCCTCGTGCACGCCGACGACGAGCGGCTGCGCCGGCTCGCCGTCCTCGACGCGGTGATCAACAACGCCGACCGCAAGGGCGGCCATCTGCTGCCCACCCCCGACGGTCGGCTCTACGGCATCGACCACGGCGTCACCTTCAACGTCGACGACAAGCTGCGCACGCTGCTGTGGGGCTGGGCCGGGGAGCCGCTGACCGGCGAGGCCGTCGACGTCCTCGGGGGACTGCGGGGAGCCCTCGACGGGCCGCTGGGCGAGCGGCTGACCGGCCTGATCAGTCCGGCTGAGATCGACGCCACACGCGCGCGTGTCGACGCGCTGCTCACCACGGGAGTCCACCCCGAGCCGAGCGGGGAGTGGCCGGCCATCCCCTGGCCGCCGGTGTGAACCCACCCGGGTGAACCCACGGGTGCGAGCACGGTCGGCGGCCCCCGTTCGAGCACGGTCAGCACATCGCCCGCCGACATGCAAGAACGCCTGACAGGCCATCCGGCGCGATCCCGTTCGTATACGCGGCTGGCGGCCGGTTAGGCTCATGTACATGCATGCCTGGCCCGCTTCCGAGGTCCCCGCCCTGCCTGGTCAGGGCCGCGACCTGAGGATCCACGACACCGCGACCGGCGGCCTCGTCACCCTCGCCCCCGGTCCCGTCGCCCGTCTCTATGTCTGCGGCATCACGCCGTACGACGCCACCCACATAGGGCACGCGGCGACCTACAACGCGTTCGACCTTGTGCAGCGCGTGTGGCTCGACACCAAGCGGCAGGTCCACTACGTCCAGAACGTCACCGACGTCGACGATCCGCTGCTGCAGCGCGCGGAGCGGGACGGCATCGACTGGGTCGCCCTCGCCGAGAAGGAGACGGCCCTCTTCCGCGAGGACATGACCGCCCTGCGCCTGCTCCCGCCGCAGCACTACATAGGCGCCGTGGAGGCGATACCCGGCATCGTCCCGCTCGTGGAGCGGCTGCGCGAACTCGGCGCGGCCTACGAGCTGGAGGGCGACATCTACTTCTCCGTCGAGTCCGACAGCCACTTCGGCTCGGTCTCGAACCTCGACGCGGCCGCCATGCGGCTGCTGTCAGCCGAGCGCGGCGGCGACCCGGACCGCCCGGGCAAGAAGAACCCCCTCGACCCGATGCTGTGGATGGCCGCCCGCGAGGGCGAGCCCAGTTGGGACGGCGCCTCCCTCGGCCGGGGCCGGCCCGGCTGGCACATCGAGTGCGTGGCCATCGCCCTCGACCACCTCGGCATGGGCTTCGACGTCCAGGGCGGCGGCTCCGACCTCGCCTTCCCGCACCACGAGATGGGCGCCTCGCACGCCCAGGTGCTCACCGGCGAGTTCCCCATGGCCAAGGCCTATGTGCACGCCGGCATGGTCGCCCTGCACGGCGAGAAGATGTCCAAGTCCAAGGGCAACCTCGTCTTCGTCTCGAAGCTGCGCCGCGACGGCGTCGACCCGGCCGCCATCCGCCTCGCCCTGCTGGCCCACCACTACCGCGCCGACTGGGAGTGGACCGACCAGGTCCTCCAGGACGCAGTGGCCCGCCTGGGCCGCTGGCGCGCCGCCGTCTCCCGCCCCGACGGCCCGTCCGCCGACGCTCTCGTCGAGGAAATCCGCGAGGCCCTGGCGAATGACCTCGACGCGCCCGCCGCGCTGGCCGCGGTGGACCGCTGGGCGGCTCAGCAGGAGGAGCAGGGCGGCACCGACACGGGCGCGCCGGGCGTTGTCACGCGTGCCGTGGACGCGCTGCTGGGGGTAGCCCTGTAACACCGCGACGGCAACACAAGGACGGCAGCAAAAAGAAGGGGCGCGTCCCCAACACGGGAACCGCCCCTTCGCCGTACCTCAGTCCTCCGGACCGTCGTCGTCGTCCTCTTTGGAGCCACCCGCGCCACCGGCCGGAGGTCTCTGCTTCCCGCCCGGAGGGCTCACGTCCCGGCGCCGCAGATACCGCTCGAACTCGCGGGCGATCGCCTCGCCCGACGCCTCCGGCAGCTCCGCGGTGTCCCGGGCCTCCTCCAGCGTCTGGACGTACTCGGCGACCTCGCTGTCCTCGGCGGCCAGCTGGTCCACGCCGACCTGCCAGGCCCGCGCGTCCTCGGGCAGCTCGCCCTGCGGGATGCGCAGGTCCAGCAGATCCTCCAGGCGGTTGAGCAGCGCCAGCGTGGCCTTGGGGTTGGGCGGCTGGGAGACGTAGTGCGGTACGGCCGCCCACAGCGACACCGCCGGGACGCCGGCGTGCGTGCACGCCTCCTGCAGGACACCGACGATGCCGGTCGGGCCCTCGTACTTGGTCTCTTCCAGATCCATCCGCTCGGCCAGGTCCGGGTCGGACGTGACCCCGCTGACCGGCACCGGACGCGTGTGCGGGGTGTCACCGAGCAGCGCGCCCAGGATGACCACCAGCTCCACGCCCAGCTCGTGCGCGAAGCCGAGCAGCTCGTTGCAGAACGAGCGCCAGCGCATGGACGGTTCGATGCCGCGGACCAGCACCAGGTCGCGCGGCTTCTCGCCGCCGACCCGCACCACCGACAGCCTCGTCGTCGGCCAGGTGATCTTGCGCACACCGCCGTCCATGAACACCGTGGGGCGGTTCACCTGGAAGTCGTAGTAGTCCTCGGCGTCCAGCGCCGCGAACACCTCGCCCTTCCATTCGCGTTCCAGATGTGCGACCGCCGTGGAGGCGGCGTCGCCGGCATCGTTCCAGCCCTCGAACGCGGCCACCATGACTGGGTCGATCAGCTCGGGAACCCCCTCCAGCTCGATCACCCAGTGCCTCCTTCCGACGTGCCCTCGCTTGACTCACCAACCTTACGGCGTCCGGCGGGGGCGCCCGCAGCCCCCTTGCGTGGGGGAGTGACCGGATCACTGCCCCGATCGCCCCCGTCGAACACCCCGCGTCAACCGGGAGCCCGGACCGCTCCGCACGGGCGTTTCACAGTGTGCTGCGGAGCCACTGCTCCACGCTCGCGATGTGCACGGTCGCCCAGGAGCGGGCCGCCTCCGCGTCCCGGTCGCGCAGTGCGGCCAGGATCGCCCGGTGCTCGCGCAGGGTGCGGCCCACCGCGTCCTCCTGGGTCAGACCCCGCCAGATCCGGGCCCGTGTGGTCGGCCCCGACAGGCCGTCCAGCAGGGAGCACAGCACCGAGTTGCCGGCACCACGCACGATGCCGCGGTGGAACTCCAGGTCGGCGGCGACCAGCTCCTCCACCGAGGGTTCCTCACCCAGCGCGTCCAACTGGGCGGTCAAGGCGTCCAGTTGCTGCTCGCTGATCCGGAAGGCCGCCATCGCCGTCGCGGCCGGTTCCAGGATCCGGCGCACCGCCAGGAACTCCAGCACGGTGTCGTCGCGGTGGAAGTCCACGACGAAGCTCATCGCCTCCAGCAGCAGCTGCGGATCGAGGCTGGTGACATAGGTGCCGTCGCCCTGGCGCACGTCCAGGATCCGGATCAGTGACAGGGCCCGTACGGCCTCCCGCAGCGAGTTGCGGGACAGGCCCAGCTCGGCCGCCAGCTCGCTCTCCTTGGGCAGCCGGTCGCCGGGGCGCAGCGCACCGGAGACGATCATGTCCTTGATCTTCTCGATCGCCTCGTCGGTGACTGCCATGCCCGGCCTCCTGTCGCCCGCCCCATGCCTCAGACATCGGATGTCTCAGCACATTATGCGGCCGGACCTCATACGGCCGGGCTGTCGAACCATTCCTTGCCGTCCGCCCAGTGCCGCACCCAGCCGGCGAAGCCCGGCTCGGCCGTGGTGTGTCCGAACTCCGCACCGAACGGAACCGCGCCCTCACCGGTGATCTGCCATATGTGACCCCGGTGGGGACCGCTGACGATCAGATGCCAGTCCATGCCGCAGCCGTCCGTGCCCAGCACGATCGACCCGTCGCCGGCGACCTGCTCGATGACGGCGCCCGGATCCTCGTACCCCCCGTCGTCCTGCTCCCACAGCCACATCCGGGTGAGGGGGAACGGCTCGGCCAGCCGCTGCTTGCCGCCGCCCTCGGCCAGTGCCACCAGCCCGTACTCCGGCGGGCCCTGGGACGACCCGTCCGTCACCTCCGCCACGCACGTCCTGTACGGCTCCGGCAGTATCACCCCGTGCTGCGCCTCGAAGGCCCGCACCGCCTCCCAGCCCAGCGCCGACGCGCCCCCGTCGTCGGCACCGAACGCCTCGCGCAGGGCCGCGAGTTCCGCCGGATCCACGTGATCGTTGTCCATGCCCCCATGGAAGCACCCGGCACTGACAATGCCCCCTGACCTGGCGAAAGGGGCCGCCCCACCGCGGTGGAACAGCCCCTCAGCCAGGCCCGGTCGCTCGCGCCCGCCTACTTCTTGTCGAGCAGGTCCTGCACCTTGGCGCGGACCTCGTCCGTGGCCAGACCCCGGATGGTGAGCGTCGTCCGGCGGCGCAGCACGTCGTCCGGCGTCTCGGCCCACTCGTGGTCGCGGGCCCAGGCGACCTGCGCCCAGATCTCCGGGGCGTCCGGGTGGACGCGCTCGGCCAGGTCCGGGTTCTCGTTCGCCAGGCGGGCGATGTCGAAGGCCAGCGAACCGTAGTGCGTCGCCAGGTGCTTGGCCGTGTCGGCGGCCATGCGCGGACCCGGCGCCGGGTGGTCCACCAGCAGCCGGTGCGCGACCGCGCGCGGGTTGGCGACACCGGGCAGCGGCAGCTTCTTGGGCAGCGAGGAGATCGGCTCGAAGTCGTCGCCCAGCGGGTGACCCGGCAGCGACTCCAGCTTCTGCATCACCGTACGGCCGATGTGCCGGAACGTCGTCCACTTGCCGCCCGCGACGGACAGCATGCCGCCCTTGCCCTCGGTCACCACGGTCTCGCGCTTGGCCTTGGCGGTGTCACCGGGGCCGCCCGGCAGCACCCGCAGACCGGCGAACGCGTAGGTGATGAGGTCACGCTGGAGCTGCTGGTCGCGCACGGAGAACGCGGCCTCGTCCAGGATCTGGGCTATGTCCTTCTCGTTGACGTCGACGTCCGCCGGGTCGCCCTCGTACTCCTCGTCGGTCGTACCGAGCAGGAGCATGTCCTCCCAGGGGAGGGCGAAGGTGATCCGGTACTTGTCGATCGGGGTCGCCAGCGCGGCCTTCCACGGGGACGTCCGCTTCAGGACCAGGTGCGCGCCCTTGGACAGGCGGATGGACGGCGCCGCGTTCGGGTCCTCCAGCTTGCGCAGGTGGTCCACCCAGGGGCCGGTCGCGTTCAGCACCAGGCGGGCGTTGACCCCGAACTCCGCACCGGAGAGCCGGTCCTTGAGCTCGGCGCCGGTGACCCGGCCGTTGGTGAAGCGCAGCCCGGTGACCTCGGCGTGGTTGAGGACGACGGCGCCCGCCTCGACGGCAGCACGGACCGTCATCAGCGCCATGCGCGCGTCGTTCATCTGGTCGTCGCCGTACACGGCCACGGCCTTGAGCTTCTCGGTGCGCAGCTCGGGCACGTCCTGCGCCGCCCGGGCGGGCGAGAGCAGATGGCCGACGCCGTCGCC
This sequence comes from Streptomyces roseochromogenus subsp. oscitans DS 12.976, assembly GCF_000497445.1. Taxonomy (NCBI): domain Bacteria; kingdom Bacillati; phylum Actinomycetota; class Actinomycetes; order Kitasatosporales; family Streptomycetaceae; genus Streptomyces; species Streptomyces roseochromogenus. The sequence goes on from NZ_CM002285.1 coordinate 7,756,472, forward strand.
GAACGCGGAGAGCGCGGAGTAGGCGAAGACGCCCGCGCCGAGCTTCGCCGCGCCGTGCGGCCCGCCCTTGTACACGGGGAGGTAGAAGGTGAGCGGGTTCGCCAGGTGGGGGGCCACCTGGCGGGAGACCGCACGGCGCTCGAAGTGGTTCTCCGCCACCAGCTTCACCGCGCCGGTCTGCAGGTAGCGCAGACCGCCGTGGAGCAGCTTGGAGGAGGCGGAGGAGGTGGCGCCGGCGAAGTCGCCGGCGTCGACCAGAGCCACCCTCAGGCCGGACTGCGCGGCGTGCCAGGCGGTGGAGATGCCCAGGATGCCGCCGCCGATCACCAGAAGGTCGTACGACGCCTTGGAGAGCTGCTCCCGGGTCTCGGCGCGGCTCGGGTTGGAGCCGGAGGCCGGGTGCGTCCCGAGGGCAGGCACGGACTGCAGGGTGGACTGACTGGTCATGTCGGGTACTTACTCCTCGTCAGAGCTGATCTGTGGGGCAGCTCAGCTCTCGTCCTCGATCCAGCCCATGGTCCGGTCGACGGCCTTGAGCCAGTTCTTGTACTCACGGTCGCGGGTGTCCGCGTCCATCTGGGGAGTCCATTCGGCGGCCCGGCGCCAGTTGGCGCGCAGTTCGTCGGTGCTGGACCAGAAGCCGACGGCGAGACCGGCGGCGTAGGCGGCGCCGAGGCAGGTGGTCTCGGCGACCATCGGGCGCACCACAGGTGCGTCCAGAACGTCGGCGAGGGTCTGCATCAGCAGGTTGTTGGAGGTCATACCGCCGTCCACCTTCAGGGCCACCAGCTCGTCGCCGGAGTCCTTGACCATGGCGTCGGCGATCTCCCGGGTCTGCCAGGCGGTGGCCTCCAGGACGGCGCGCGCGAGGTGCGCCTTGGTGACGTACCGGGTCAGACCGGCGATCACACCGCGGGCGTCGGAACGCCAGTGCGGGGCGAACAGACCGGAGAAGGCCGGCACGAAGTAGGCGCCGCCGTTGTCCTCGACCGAGAGCGCGAGCGTCTCGATCTCGGCGGCGGTGGAGATCAGGCCCATCTGGTCGCGCATCCACTGCACCAGCGAGCCGGTGACGGCGATCGAGCCCTCCAGGGCGTAGACCGTCGGCTGGTCGCCGATCTTGTAACCGACCGTGGTCAGCAGACCGGCGTAGGAGTTGATGATCTTGTCGCCGGTGTTCATCACCATGAAGGTGCCGGTGCCGTAGGTCGACTTGGTCTCGCCCTCGGCGAAGCAGCACTGGCCGAACAGGGCCGCCTGCTGGTCGCCGAGCGCGGAGGCGACCGGGATGCCGCCGAGCAGCTCGCCCAGCTTGCCGCCCTTGACCTCGCCGTAGACCTCGGCGGAGGAGCGGATCTCGGGAAGGATCTGCGTCGGGACGCCGATGGACTCGGCGATCTTCTCGTCCCACTGCATGGTGTGCAGGTTCATGAGAAGGGTGCGGGAGGCGTTGGTCACGTCGGTGACGTGGTGGCCGCCGTTGACACCGCCGGTCAGGTTCCAGATGACCCAGGTGTCCATGGTGCCGAAGAGGATGTCGCCGGCCTCGGCGCGCTCCTTGAGGCCCTCGACGTTGTCCAGCAGCCAGCGAGCCTTGGGCCCGGAGAAGTACGAGGCCAGCGGCAGGCCGGTCTCGCGGCGGAAGCGGTCCTGGCCGACGTTGCGGCCCAGCTCCCGGCACAGGGCATCGGTGCGGGTGTCCTGCCAGACGAGGGCGTTGTGGACGGGCTCACCGGTGTTCTTGTCCCACAGCACGGTGGTCTCGCGCTGGTTGGTGATGCCGATGGCCTTGATGTCGTCACGGGTGATGCCGGCCTTCTGGATGGCTCCGGCGACGACTTCCTGGACGTTGGTCCAGATCTCGTTGGCGTTGTGCTCGACCCAGCCCGGCTTCGGGAAGATCTGCTCGTGCTCCTTCTGGTCGACGGAGACGATCCGGCCGTCCTTGTCGAAGACGATGCAGCGCGAGGAGGTCGTGCCCTGGTCGATCGCGGCGATGAACGGGCCTGCGGTGTGGGCGTCGGTCACTGTGTGCTCCTGAAAGATCCGTGGTGAGGGGGCTTTACGTACGGCGCGTGCTCAATACCTACGTATACGTATTAAGCGAATGCGACGTTGTAGATGCCTGCAGCGATCGCGCCGCCGATCAGCGGACCGACGATCGGGATCCAGGCGTAAGCCCAGTCGGAACCGCCCTTGTTGGGCAGCGGCAGCAGGGCGTGCACGATGCGCGGGCCCAGGTCACGGGCCGGGTTGATCGCGTAGCCCGTCGGGCCGCCGAGGGAGAGACCGATCGACACCACCACGAACGCGGTGATCAGACCGCCGAGGATGCCGAGGCCGTTGCCCTTGTCGTTCAGGCCCTGCGTGAGGACCGCGAGGATCAGCACGACCGTGCCGATGATCTCCGTGGCGAGGTTCTGCGCCACGTTCCGGATCTCCGGACCGGTGGAGAAGATGCCGAGGACCGGGCCGGCGCCCTTCTCCTGGGCCTCGACCGCCTTGGCCGCGGTGGCCTGCGCGCCGGGACCGCCCACGATCTCCTTGTCGGTGAGATGCGCGTGGAACTGGCCGTAGTAGGCGACCCACACCAGGGTCGCGCCGATCATCGCGCCGAGCAGCTGGCCGGCGAAATAGACCGGAACGTTGGTCCAGTCGCCGCTCTTGATGGCCAGGGCGACGGTGACGGCCGGGTTGAGGTGCGCACCGGAGAGCGGTCCGGAGATGTAGACGGCCGTCATGACGGCGAAGCCCCACCCGAAGGCGATGGCGAGCCAACCGGCGTTACGGGCCTTGGAGGCCTTCAGCGTGACGGCCGCGCAGACGCCGCCGCCGAGCAGGATGAGTATGGCGGTACCGATGGTCTCGCCGATGAAGATGTCGGAGCTGGACACCCGCGACTCCTTTGTCCTTCGTCCAGGGATAGCCGAACCCCGGTCCCGCCGGGGGTTCTGGCGCCCTCGGGGGTGAGAGCGATGCCGGTCCTTGGCGTTGTCACACTCTAGCGCGTATTGCCGGTAGGTGTTCGACAATGCCGACCGATGGACGGGAGTCTTGCTTCGGCGTTACGCATGCGTCAAGGGTTCTGTTATTGAAAACAGGATCGTTATTGATCGCTGCCGGTTATCACTCTTCGCGCCCAGACATAGGTGTTAGTCGGATATGTCCATTTCAGGGTAGGGCGAGATCCGGAACGCCGCCCGGCGTCCAGGTCGCCGCCGAGAGAGATTCCCCGGGCGCACCCGGGGGCGAGCGCACAGCGCTCAGAACTGTCCCGCGCCCGCTCAGAACCGTCCTGCGCCCAGGTCCCTGGACACCGCACGGGCGCAGTCGCGCACCGCCGCGATCAGCTCGGAACGCAGCTCGCCGTCGCGGCGCAGCCGTTCCACGGCGCCGGCGATGCCGACCGCACCCACGGGCATACGGCGCCGGTCGTGGATGGGCGCAGCGATGGACGCCACCCCCTCCCAGGTCTCCTCCACGTCCGCCGCGTAACCACGCGCGCGCGTGAGGTCGAGCAGGTGCTCGAAGTCCCCGGCGTCGCACACCGTGCGGTCGGTGAAGGCCTTCCGCTCGGTCTCCAGCGACTCGCTGTGCGCCACCGGGTCGTACGCCGAGAGCACCTTGCCGAGCGCGGTGGAGTGCAGCGGCTGCATGGCGCCGATCTCCAGCACCTGCCGGCTGTCGTCCGGCCGGAAGACGTGGTGCACGATCAGCACGCCCTGCTGGTGCAGGACCCCCAGGTAGACGCTCTCGCCGCTGGAACGGGCCAGGTCGTCGGTCCATACCAGGGCCCTGGCCCGCAGCTCGTGCACGTCCAGGTATGTGGTGCCGAGGCGCAGCAGCTCCGCGCCCAGCTGATAGCGGCCGGAGGAGTCGTCCTGCTCCACGAACCCCTCCTGCTGGAGGGTGCGCAGGATGCCGTGGGCGGTGCCCTTGGCGAGACCCAGTGACGAGGCGATGTCCGACAGGCCGAGCCGTCGCTCGCCGCCCGCGAGCAGCCGCAGCATCGCGGCCGCCCGTTCGAGCGACTGGATGTTCCGTGCCATCGCCGTCCTGCCTCCGTCCCCTTCGACCGCCGTCGAACGGCCGGTCGCGCCGTCCACGGTGCCGACCGCTGTCGTATACCGCGACTGCTGTCATACACCGTCGTGCGACGTGTTACCCGCCGTTCGGCAATGTCGAACACTACCGGTCCATGTCGACCTCCCGCTAACGGCCGGTCGGCACCTGTTACCTCACACGTGACCTGTCCGCGGAAGCAGAGCCACCCGCGTCCGCCTCGTGGACGCCGCTGCCCATCCAAGCCGACTCCCGGTTACGCTGGCGCCGTGCGGCATCCCGGCCCGCCCGGGAGAGCCGCATAGCCGACAGCCGTCGCATAGAGGGAGCCCCTTCATGGCCTCGTTGCCACCGTCCCCTTCCGCCGACAGCCGGACCCGTGTGTCCGCGCTCCGTGAGGCGCTCGCCACCCGCGTGGTGGTCGCCGACGGAGCCATGGGCACCATGCTCCAGGCGCAGGAACCCACCCTGGAGGACTTCCAGCAGCTCGAGGGCTGCAACGAGATCCTCAACCTCACCCGCCCCGACATCGTCCGCTCCGTCCACGAGGCGTACTTCTCCGTGGGCGTCGACTGCGTCGAGACCAACACCTTCGGGGCCAACCACTCCGCCCTCGGCGAGTACGACATTCCCGAGCGCGTGTACGAGCTGTCCGAGGCCGGCGCCCGCGTGGCCCGCGAGACCGCCGACGCGTTCACCGCCCAGGACGGCCGCTCCCGCTGGGTCCTCGGCTCCATGGGCCCCGGCACCAAGCTGCCCACCCTCGGCCACGCCCCCTACACCACCCTGCGCGACGCCTATCAGCGCAACGCCGAGGGCCTGGTCGCCGGCGGCGCCGACGCGCTGCTCGTGGAGACCACCCAGGACCTGCTGCAGACCAAGGCGGCCGTCCTCGGTGCCCGCCGCGGCCTCGAAGCCCTCGGTCTCGACCTGCCGGTCATCGTGTCGGTGACCGTCGAGACCACCGGCACCATGCTGCTCGGCTCCGAGATCGGCGCCGCGCTCACCGCGCTGGAACCGCTCGGTATCGACATGATCGGCCTGAACTGCGCCACGGGCCCGGCCGAGATGAGCGAGCATCTGCGCTACCTCGCCCGTAACGCCCGAATCCCGCTGTCCTGCATGCCCAACGCGGGCCTGCCCGTCCTCGGCAAGGACGGCGCCCACTACCCGCTGACCGCGCCCGAGCTGGCCGACGCCCAGGAGACCTTCGTCCGCGAGTACGGCCTCTCCCTCGTCGGCGGCTGCTGCGGCACGACCCCCGAGCACCTGCGCCAGGTCGTCGAGCGGGTCCAGGGCCTCACCCCGTCCGAGCGCGACCCGCGCCCCGAGCCCGGCGCAGCCTCCCTCTACCAGACGGTGCCGTTCCGCCAGGACACCTCCTACCTGGCCATCGGCGAGCGTACGAACGCCAACGGCTCCAAGAAGTTCCGTGAGGCCATGCTGGAGGCCCGCTGGGACGACTGCGTGGAGATGGCGCGCGAGCAGATCCGCGAGGGCGCGCACCTGCTCGACCTGTGCGTGGACTACGTCGGCCGGGACGGCGTGGCCGACATGGAGGAGCTGGCCGGCCGTTTCGCCACCGCCTCCACCCTGCCGATCGTGCTGGACTCCACCGAGGTCGACGTCATCCAGGCCGGTCTGGAGAAGCTCGGCGGCCGCGCGGTGATCAACTCCGTGAACTACGAGGACGGCGACGGCCCCGAGTCGCGGTTCGCGCGCGTGACGAAGCTCGCGCGGGAGCACGGCGCCGCGCTGATCGCGCTGACCATCGACGAGGAGGGCCAGGCCCGCACCCCGCAGAAGAAGGTCGAGATCGCCGAACGGCTGATCGCGGACCTGACAGGGAACTGGGGCATTCGCGAGGACGACATCCTCATCGACACTCTGACCTTCACCATCTGCACCGGTCAGGAGGAGTCCCGGGGCGACGGCATCGCCACCATCGAGGCGATCCGCGAGCTCAAGCGCCGCCACCCGGCCGTGCAGACCACCCTCGGTCTGTCCAACATCTCCTTCGGCCTGAACCCGGCCGCCCGCATCCTGCTCAACAGTGTGTTCCTGGACGAGTGCGTCAAGGCGGGCCTGGACTCGGCGATCGTGCACGCCTCCAAGATCCTGCCGATCGCCCGCTTCGACGAGGAGCAGGTCACCACCGCCCTGGACCTGATCTACGACCGCCGAAGCGAGGGCTACGACCCGCTGCAGAAGCTCATGGCTCTCTTCGAGGGCGCCACGGCGAAGTCGCTGAAGGCGGGCAAGGCCGAGGAGCTGGCCGCGCTGCCGCTGGAGGAGCGCCTGAAGCGGCGGATCATCGACGGCGAGCGCAACGGCCTGGAGGCCGACCTGGACGCCGCCCTCCAGGACCGCCCGGCACTCGACATCGTCAACGAGACCCTGCTGGACGGCATGAAGGTCGTCGGCGAGCTGTTCGGCTCCGGCCAGATGCAGCTGCCGTTCGTGCTGCAGTCCGCCGAGGTCATGAAGACGGCCGTCGCCTACCTCGAACCGCACATGGAGAAATCGGACTCCGAGGGCAAGGGCACCATCGTCCTGGCGACCGTGCGCGGCGATGTGCACGACATCGGCAAGAACCTCGTCGACATCATCCTGTCCAACAACGGCTACAACGTCGTCAACCTGGGCATCAAGCAGCCGGTCTCCGCGATCCTGGAAGCCGCCGAGGAACACCGGGCCGACGTCATCGGCATGTCCGGTCTCCTGGTCAAGTCGACGGTGATCATGAAGGAGAACCTGGAGGAGCTGAACCAGCGCGGCCTGGCCGCCCGCTTCCCGGTGATCCTGGGCGGTGCCGCCCTGACCCGCGCCTACGTCGAGCAGGACCTGCACGAGATCTACGAGGGCGAGGTCCGCTACGCCCGCGACGCCTTCGAGGGCCTGCACCTGATGGACGCCCTCATCGGCGTCAAGCGCGGCGTGCCCGGCGCCAAGCTGCCCGAGCTCAAGCAGCGCAGGGTCCGTGCCACCGCCGCCGTCGAGGAGCGCCCGGAGGAGGGGCACGTCCGCTCCGACGTCGCCACCGACAACCCGGTGCCGGCCCCGCCGTTCTGGGACACCCGGATCGTCAAGGGCATCCAGCTCAAGGAGTACGCGAGCTGGCTCGACGAGGGCGCGCTGTTCAAGGGCCAGTGGGGGCTGAAGCAGGCCCGCACCGGCGAGGGACCGTCGTACGAGGAACTCGTGGAGAGCGAGGGCCGCCCCCGGCTGCGCGGCCTCCTGGATCGGCTCCAGACGGAGAACCTGCTGGAAGCGGCCGTCGTCTACGGCTACTTCCCCTGCGTCTCCAAGGACGACGACCTGATCATCCTGGACGAGCGGGGCAACGAGCGCACCCGGTTCACCTTCCCGCGTCAGCGCCGCGGCCGCAGGCTGTGCCTGGCCGACTTCTTCCGCCCGGAGGAGTCCGGCGAGACCGACGTCGTCGGCCTGCAGGTCGTCACCGTCGGCTCGCGCATCGGCGAGGAGACCGCCAAGCTCTTCGAGTCCAACTCCTACCGTGACTACCTCGAACTGCACGGCCTGTCCGTCCAGTTGGCCGAGGCGCTCGCCGAGTACTGGCACGCGCGCGTGCGTACGGAGCTGGGCTTCGGCGGGGAGGACCCGGCCGACATCGAGGACATGTTCGCCCTGAAGTACCGGGGCGCCCGCTTCTCCCTCGGCTACGGCGCCTGCCCGAACCTGGAGGACCGCGCCAAGATCGCCGACCTGCTCCAGCCCGAACGCATCGGTGTCCACCTGTCCGAGGAGTTCCAACTGCACCCCGAGCAGTCCACGGACGCGATCGTGATCCACCACCCGGAGGCGAAGTACTTCAACGCCAGGTGAGCCGGCCCTCCGGGGCCGCGCTGCCGTCGCCGGGCATGGTGACGACCCTCTGGTCTGCGCCGGGGGTGTTTTCAGGGATACCCCCGTGCGCGAGTGATAAACGAGGCGCTTCGAGCGTCGGAGTCGTACACTGGTCGGTCCACTGCAGGCCGGTTCCCCGTCCGGGAACCGGCCTGATCGTCCCTCAAGGAGGTGCGCCCGGATGACCAGCACGGTCCCCGCGCTCGGAACCCGTACGGCCGAAGGCTCCGCCCTGCAGGCGGTGCTTCTCGACATGGACGGCACCCTGGTGGACACCGAGGGCTTCTGGTGGGACGTCGAGGTCGAGATCTTCGCCCGCCTCGGCCACACCCTGGACGAATCCTGGCGGCATGTCGTGGTCGGCGGACCCATGACCCGCAGCGCCGGCTTCCTCATCGAGGCCACCGGCGCCGACATCCCGCTCACCGAGCTCACCGCGCTGCTCAACGACGGCTTCGAGGACCGCATCGGCCATGCCCTGCCGCTGATGCCGGGCGCCGCCCGCCTGCTCGCCGAACTCCACGAGCACGCCATCCCCACGGCCCTTGTCTCGGCCTCCCACCGGCGCATCATCGACCGTGTCCTGAAGGTTCTCGGCCCGCACCACTTCGCCCTGTCCATCGCGGGCGACGAGGTCTCGCGCACCAAGCCCTTCCCCGACCCCTATCTGCTCGCCGCCGCCGGGCTCGGCGCGCAGCCCGACCGGTGCGCGGTGGTCGAGGACACCGCGACCGGAGTCGCCGCGGCCGAGGCCGCCGGCTGCCGCGTGGTCGCCGTACCTTCCGTCGCGCCCATCACCCCGTCCGAGGGACGCACCGTGGTCACCTCCCTGGAAGAGGTCGACCTGGCATTTCTGCGTGGCCTGATGACGGAAATGCCCTAGCCGTTCACCCAGCGTGAAAAGTCCATTGGCCCTGCTGGACACATTTCCGGGAAGTCCCCCCGCGGGGAATTCCAGCCCGGCCGTCCGGCCGAATTCCACTGACTCACCGCACAGTTGGAGGTGTGACGTTCGCCACCTTGAAGGCCCTGGACAGCCCGGGTCGACTGTGCTGAACGACCCCGTTCGGGCCCGAACCACGGGTCTTTGTGTCCCGATTGATGGGAAGCTGCACTAATCCTGCCGCTGTCGGGTTTTCGGTGCGTCCGCACCCGGTTCCCCTGCGTGATGGGGGGTCAACTCACGCGGCCGCGAACCGTCCTGCGGGCGCGGACTAATCTCGTCGCGAGAACATCGCCGCAACCCCCCGTGATCCGCCGCACCACCATGCATGCCGGATACACGGACCCGAACAGCTCTGGAGAAACCCCCGCATGAACCGCAAGACTTTGGTGCTGCCGGCGGTAGCCGGCCTGCTCACCCCGGTTCTCGCCGCATGCGGCGGGACCAGCAGCGGGAGCAAGAGCGGCGACGCCATCGTCGTCGGCACCACGGACCGGTTCACCGCCACCAGCGACGCCCCGGCACCCATCGACCCGGCCTACGCCTACGACGTCGGCACCTGGAACATCCTTCGCCAGACCGTCCAGACCCTGATGGCCCAGCCCAAGGGCGAGGGCGACCCCGTCCCGGACGCCGCCGAGAGCTGCTCCTTCACCGACAGCGGCAGCGAACGCTACGCCTGCAAGCTCCGCGACGGCCTCAAGTTCGCCAGCGGCGACCAGGTCACCGCCCAGGACGTCAAGTACTCCATCGAGCGCGCCCTGCGCATCAAGTCCGACAGCGGCGTCGCCTCCCTGCTCAACACCATCGACACCATCGAGACGCAGGGCGACCGCGAGGTCATCTTCCACCTCAAGACGGCCGACGCCACCTTCCCGTACAAGCTGTCCACTCCGGTCGCGGGCATCATCAACCCGAAGGACTACCCGAAGGACAAGCTGCGCGACGGCTTCGAGGTCGACGGCTCCGGCCCGTACACCTTCCACGCCGATACCGACGGCAACGCGATCACCACCGCCACCTTCACCAAGAACCCCAACTACAAGGGCTATGTGAAGGTGAACAACGACAAGGTCGAGCTGCGCTCCTTCTCCGACGCCGACGCCATGGGCGCCGCGATCGACAAGGGTGACATCGACGTCATGACCCGCACCATGTCGCCCGAGCAGATCCAGAAGCTGGACGCCGGCGGCGACGACAAGGTCGACCTGGTCGACATGCCGGGCCTGGAAATCCGCTACCTGGCCTTCAACACCAACGCGCCCAGCGTGAAGTCCAAGGCCGTACGCCAGGCCGTGGCCCAGCTCATCGACCGCGCGGCACTGGTCGGCAAGGTCTACGGCACCCAGGCCGAGCCGCTGTACTCGCTGGTCCCGGCCACCATCACCGGCCACTCCAACTCGTTCTTCAACAAGTACGGCAACCCCAGCGTCGACAAGGCCAAGAGCCTGCTCGCCAAGGCCGGCATCACCACCCCGGTGAAGCTGACCCTGCACTACACCACCGACCACTACGGCTCCGCGGAGAAGAAGGAGTTCGAGGTCCTGCAGCAGCAGCTCAACGACAGCGGCCTGTTCAACGCGTCCATCCAGGGCCACACCTGGGAGACCTTCCGGCCCGCCGAGAAGAAGGGGCAGTACGACGTCTACGGTATGGGCTGGTTCCCCGACTTCCCCGACGCCGACAACTTCCTCGCGCCCTTCCTCGACAAGGACAACTTCCTCGGCTCGCCGTACTCCAACAGCACCATCCAGAACACTCTGATCCCGGACTCCCGCCGTGAGGCCGACCGGCTCGCCGCCGCCAAGAGCCTGACCGCGATCCAGGACACCGTCGCCGACGACGTCCCGGTGCTGCCGCTGTGGCAGGGCAAGCAGTACGTCGCCGCACGGAGCGACATCACGGGTGTCGCGTACGCCCTCAACTCCTCCTCGACGCTTCAGCTGTGGGAGCTCGGCCGCGGTGTGAGCGGCTGACGGCTCTCTCCCGGGGGCCAGGGACGGCTGCCCCGGTGACCCGGGGCCAGGACGGGGCTCCGGGGTGACGAACCGACGAATAAGGCACATGCGAGTGAATCTGCGCAACCAGTGGCCGGTCCTGCCCGTCGTGGCAGGACTGGCCTCCGGCCTGTTGACCGGCTGCGGCTCGGGGAGCGGTGATTCCGGGGGGACCGGCTCCTCCGTGGTGATGGGGATGTCCGACGACGTCCTCGCCACGGACCCGGCATCCGGCTACGACCCTGGCTCCTGGCTGTTGTTCGACAACGTCTTCCAGTCGCTGCTCAGCTTCCCCAAGGGCGCGACCCAACCCCAGCCCGAACTGGCCAAGGAGTGCTCCTTCACCGACTCCCGGGCCACCGTCTACAAGTGCGAGCTGAGGGACGGCCTGAAATTCAGCAACGGTGACGCCCTCACCTCGAAGGACGTGAAGTTCTCCTTCGACCGCATGCTGAAGATCAACGACTCGGCCGGACCCGCGATCATGTTCCCGATGCTCGGCAGCATCGGCACACCCGACGCGAAGACGGTGGTCTTCCACCTGAAGTCCTCCGACGCCACCTTCCCCAGCAAGATCGCCTCCGGCGCCGGCTCCATCGTGGACCACAGCCAGTACGACGCGAACGGCCTGCGCACCGACCACCAGGCCGTCGGCTCCGGCCCCTACAAGCTGGACTCCTTCGACAAGGACAAAGCGGTCTTCTCCGTCAACGACAACTACCAGGGCACCGCCAAGGTCAAGAACTCCGGCGTCACCCTGAAGTTCTTCCACGGCGACCGCACCGCCCTGAAGCAGGCCCTCCTCGACGGCAAGGTCGACATCGCCTACCGAGGCCTGTCCGCCTCCGACATCGCCGGCCTCGACAAGCAGGACGGCAGGAAGGGCGTCGACGTCATCGAAGGCACCAGCGCCGAAGTCCAGCACCTGGTCTTCAACATGAAGGACCCGATCGCCCAAAAGCTCGGCGTCCGCAAGGCCATGGCCTACCTCCTCGACCGCGATGCCCTCATGAAGAACGTCTACCAGGGCACCGCCACCCCGCTGTACTCGATCATCCCGGCGGGCATCGTCGGCCACAACACCGCCTTCTTCGACACCTACGGCGCCCGACCCTCCCAGGCCAAGGCCGCCGCCGCGCTGCGCGCCGACGGCATCACCGGCAAGGTCAAGCTCACCCTGTGGTCCACGCCGTCGCGTTACGGCCCCGCCACCGACGAGGAGCTGAAAGCCATCGCCGGCCAGCTCAACGCCAGCGGCATGTTCGACGCCGACGTCAAGTCCGTCGCCTTCGACCAGTACGAGAAGGACATCGCCGCCGGCAAGTACGGCGTCTACGTCAAGGGCTGGGTGCCGGACTACCCGGACGCCGACAACTTCACCGCGCCCTTCTTCGGCAAGGGCAACGTGCTGGACAACAACTACCGCAACAACACCATCACCGGCTCGCTGATCCCCAGCACGGCCGCACAGAGCGACCGCGCCGCCACCGACGGGGACTTCGGCCGGCTGCAGAACATCGTCGCCACCGAACTGCCCGTCCTGCCCGTCTGGCAGGCCAAGCAGTACGCCGTCGTCCGCGACGGCGTCTACGGCCTGGAGTACTGCCTGGACGCCTCCACGGTGTTCCGGTTCTGGGAACTCAGCAAGAGCTGACACCCGTTGACACCGAGGGCGCCCATCTCCGCACGGGAGGGGCGCCCTTCACCGTCGTACCGGACGTATGCGCGCTCACTGAGCGCCGGGACGCACCAGACCGCTCTCGTACGCGTACACCGCAGCCTGCACCCGGTCCCTGAGGCCCAGCTTGGTCAGCACATGCCCCACATGCGTCTTCACCGTCGTCTCACTGACGAACAGATCGGCCGCGATCTCCGCGTTCGACAGGCCGCGCGCCACCAGCTTCAGCACCTCCACCTCACGGTCCGTGAGGGTGTTCAGCGTGTCCGGCACCGGCTCGTCGCCGGAGGGCAGATGCGTGGCGTACTTGTCCAGCAGCCGGCGCGTGATGCTCGGTGCCAGCATCGCCTCACCCGCCGCCACCACCCGGATGGCCTGCACCAGTTCATTGGCGGGTGCGTCCTTCAGCAGAAAACCACTCGCACCGGCGCGCAGCGCCTCCACCACGTACTCGTCCAGATCGAACGTGGTCAGCACCAGCACCTTCGCCGGGCCGGACCGGTCGGGACCGGTGATCTGCCGGGTCGCCTCCACCCCGTCCATCCGAGGCATACGGATGTCCATCAACACCACGTCCGGCTGCAGGGCCCGCACCTGATCGAGGGCCTGCAGGCCGTCACCGGCCTCGCCCACGACCGCGATGTCCTGCTCGGCCTCCAGAATCATCCGGAAACCCGTACGCAGCAGGGGCTGGTCGTCGACCAGTAGGACACGGATGGCCACGTGACACTCCTTCGCTAGTCCGGGCCCATTCTGCCCTGCTCCACGGCCCCGGACTCGGCCGCCCTCACCGGTGACTGCCGTGCTTCCCGCGAAACGCCCTGTTCGACCGCGGCCGCGCCGTCGGCCGGACCCTCCACCGCATGCCCCTCGGCCGCCCGCACCGGCAGCGGATACGGCGGAGGAGTGCCGCCGAACTCCGGGCAGTGCGCCTGATGGTCGCACCAGCCGCACAGCTTGGTCGGGCGAGGCCGCCACTCACCCGTCCGCGTGGCCCGCTCGATCGCCTCCCACAGCGCGTGCAGCTTGCGCTCGACCCGCTCGAGATCGGCGAGCACCGGGTCGTACGTCAGCACATCCCCGCTGCCCAGATACACCAGCTGGAGCCGGCGCGGGACCACCCGCTTCAACCGCCACACGACCAGGGCGTAGAACTTCATCTGGAACAGCGCGCCCTCGGAGTACTCCGGTCTCGGCGCCTTCCCCGTCTTGTAGTCGACGATCCGCACCTCACCGGTCGGCGCCACGTCCACCCGGTCGATGATCCCGCGCAGCCGCAGCCCCGACTCCAGCTCGGCCTCCACGAACAGCTCACGCTCGGCCGGCTCCAGCCGCGTCGGATCCTCCAGCGTGAACCAGCGCTCCACGAGCCGCTCGGCCTCCGCCAGCCAACCCGACAGCCGCTCCCCGTCCGGGTCGTCCGCGAACAGCTCCGTGACCTCCGGCCGGCTCTCCCGCAGCCGGTCCCACTGTCCCGGGATCAACGCCTTGGCCCGCGGCGCGGTCCGCTCGGCGGCGGGCGCGTCGAACAGCCGCTCCAGCACCGCGTGCACCAGCGTGCCCCGCGTCGCCGCCGCACTCGGCTTCTCCGGCAGCCGGTCGATCACCCGGAACCGGTACAGCAACGGGCACTGCATGAAATCGCCGGCCCGGGAAGGAGAGAGCGAGGTGGGCGGGACGGCGACCCGCTCGGCACCGGATGCGGCGGATGCCACGGAAGCGGGGGACGCCTCGGCCGCGGGGAGTTCCCGGGGCGCCACCGCCGGCGTCGAGGGGCCCGGCACCGGCCCTGTGGCCGGGGCCCGCGGAGCCGTCGTGGGTGTCGGCTGCGGCGCCTCGGCCGGATCCGTCTGCCCGGCGCCACCCGCCGGGGCTCCCGCGTCCTCGATGCTGCTGTCCATGCCCACAGACCTTACGGCCCACCACTGACAGTGACCCGGCCGCCGCCCGCGTTCGACCGCACGACAGCGGGGCAAACACAAGGGGTGCCGGGGCGAAACGCGTCACCACGGCCGCATACCATCGACCACAGACCCTTCCGTCCGGCAGGTACGGAAGACGCTTCGAACGAGGGGACACCGTGGACGTGAGCGGCGGAAGCGGGCAGCCGCGGTCCGGCAAAGACAAGCCGGCCGAGCACCCCGCAGGTCCAACGGCCCCGACGACCGGCCCCACCCACGATCCCAGCCCGGAGCGCCGGCCCCACACGCCTGACGCGGCCCCCCACCAGGCACCCACGGACCAAGACCCGTCCGACGCCGAGGCCACCGGGAAGCCGACCAGCGGACCGGCCACCGCACCTCCCGCCCAGGCCGCAACCGGCACCAGCACCGGCCCGGACACCACCGGCGCCCCCGAGGACACCGACAACACCGGCACCGGCATGGACACCGGCTCGGCCGCCGAGAACCCCACCAGCGCCACAGAGGCCAACGCCACCGACGCCACGACGACCCGCACCGGCTTCGACAGCGACGCGAACCAGGGCACGAAGGACGACACCCCCCGCACCGACGCTCCCGGCACCGACACCCTCGGCACCGACACCCTCGGCACCGACGCCCCGCCCGCCGCCACGGACGCCCCCGCCCGCCCCCAGCACACCCCGGCCCCGGCCCCCGCACCCCCCGCGACCCGCACAGCGAGCATCGTTCCCTCGCACAGTCCGGGATCGCCAAGGGCGAGCCGCCGCAGCCGCGGCCCAAGGAGCCCGGTGGCGGCATCCTCATGGGCCGGCCCTTCGGCGTGCCGGTGTACGTCGCGCCCAGCTGGTTCCTCGTCGCCGCACTCATCACCTGGGTCTTCGGCGGCCAGCTCGACCGCGTACTGCCCGGACTCGGCGCCGCCCGCTACCTGGTCTCCCTGTTCTTCGCCGTCGCCTTCTACGCCTCCGTCCTGGTCCACGAGCTCGCCCACACGGTCGCCGCGATCCGCTTCAAACTCCCCGTCCGCCGGATCCAGCTGCAGTTCTTCGGCGGCGTCTCAGAGATCGAGAAGGAAGCAGAGACCCCCGGCCGCGAGTTCGTCCTCGCCTTCGTCGGCCCCCTGCTCTCCCTCATCCTCGCCGGACTGTTCTACCTCGCCATGAAACCCGTCGAACCCGGCACCGTCCCCGGCGTCCTGCTGGCCGGCCTGATGATCTCCAACCTCATCGTGGCGATCTTCAACCTCCTCCCCGGCCTGCCCCTCGACGGCGGCCGAATGCTCCGCGCCGTCGTCTGGAAAATCACCGGCAAACCCATGAGCGGCACCATCGCCGCCGCCTGGGTCGGCCGCGCCCTCGCCGTCGCCGTCCTCGTCGGCCTGCCCCTGCTCAACCAGTCCGGCGCCCTCGGCGGCGACCACACCGACGCCGGCGGCATGGACACCGTCACCGACGCCCTGCTCGCCGCCATCCTCGCCGCGATCATCTGGACCGGCGCCGGCAACAGCCTGCGCATGGCCCGCCTGCGCGAACACCTCCCCGAACTCCGCGCCCGCACCCTCACCCGCCGCGCCGTACCGGTCCAGACCGACACCCCCCTCTCCGAAGCCCTCCGCCGCGCCAACGCCGCCGGAGCGCGCGCCCTTGTCGTCGTCGACGCCCACGGCAACCCCCTCTCCCTCGTCCGCGAGTCCGCCATCGTCGGCGTACCCCAACACCGCCGCCCCTGGGTCCCCGTCAGCGGCCTCGCCCAGGACCTCACCGACGGCATGCGCGTCTCCGCCGAGCTGGCCGGGGAGGAACTCCTCGACGTCCTGCGGGCCACCCCCGCCACCGAATACCTCGTCGTAGAGGAAACCGGCGAGATCTACGGCGTCCTGTCCGCGGCAGACGTAGAACGGGCCTTCGTCAGGGCAATGGCAAGGCCCGCTTCATAACACCCCGCACTGAAACGACCCAAAAGGGCGCGGGGTCGTATCGATGTACGGCTACCGCCGCGTGGGCGCGACCAGCCGTACACGGCCCGCACCTGCACCACACACCGTCCCCCACCCCCTCCGTCGGCCAAACCCCCGGACAGGAACCGGTACGCTGGTCACATGTCCGAACCGACCGGTGCCGCCCGCAGGCGCGGGCCCTTCAAGGTCGGGGACCAGGTACAGCTGACCGACCCCAAGGGCCGCCACTACACGTTCACGCTCGAAGCCGGGAAGAACTTCCACACCCACAAGGGCTCCTTCCCGCACGACGAACTGATCGGCGCTCCCGAGGGCAGCGTTGTCCGCACCACCGGCAACGTCGCCTACCTCGCGCTGCGCCCCCTGCTCCCCGACTACGTCCTGTCCATGCCCCGAGGGGCAGCCGTCGTCTACCCGAAGGACGCGGGGCAGATCCTCGCCTTCGCCGACATCTTCCCCGGCGCCCGCGTCGTGGAAGCCGGCGTCGGCTCCGGCTCGCTCAGCAGCTTCCTGCTGCGCGCCATCGGCGACCAGGGCATGCTCCACTCCTACGAGCGCCGCGAGGACTTCGCCGAGATCGCCCAGCAGAACGTGGAGCGCTACTTCGGCGGCCCCCACCCCGCCTGGCAGCTCACCGTCGGCGACCTCCAGGACAACCTGTCCGACACCGACGTCGACCGCGTCATCCTCGACATGCTCGCCCCCTGGGAATGCCTGGAGGCCGTCTCCAAGGCCCTCGTCCCCGGCGGCATCCTGTGCTGCTACGTCGCCACCACCACCCAGCTCGCCCGGACCGTGGAATCCATCCGCGAGATCGGCTGCTTCAACGAGCCGACCGCCTGGGAAACCATGATCCGCAACTGGCACATCGAAGGCCTCGCCGTCCGCCCCGACCACCGCATGATCGGCCACACCGGCTTCCTGCTCACCGCCCGCCGCCTCGCCGACGGCGTCGAGCCGCCCATGCGCCGCCGCCGCCCCGCCAAGGGCGCCTACGGCGAGGACTACGCCGGACCCAACGCCGACGGCGGCACCGCCCGCTGACCCACCCCGTACACAGCACAACGCAAGGGCGCCGTGCCCGAGTTCCCACCGACCCACGGGAACTCGGGCACGGCGCCCATCCGTTGACCGGACACCAGGAACCCCGCCGCGCCCGACGGCCCCAACGCCCGCCCCACACGCGGGCTCCCGCCTGCGGGAATCCCGGACCCCGCCGTTCCCCCGCACTGTGACGTGTGGCACCATGCTGGCCACCCCACCGGCACAGCCCTCACAGGAGACACTCCTAGTGCAGCAATCCGCCGTTCCGGAGCTCGCCCACACCCACACCCGGCCCATCCACTGGGTCGCCACCGCCACAGCCGTCTCCGGCGTCGTGGCCCTCTCCTCCTTCGTACAGCCCGGATCGGCCACGGCCGCCCAGTCCGCCACCGGCACCCAGAACAAATCCGCCCACGCGGCCGCCCAGCCGCCCGGCACCACCGGCGTCGACTTCCCCCTGCAGTGCGGACACGCCAAAGCCGTCGTTGCCAAGAAAGCCACCGGAGACCTCGACGGCGACGGCAGACCGGAAACCGTCGCAGTCGTCCACTGCGACTCCGCCATGGGCACCCCGCCCGACGGCGTCTACGTCCTCACCCGCACCGCCGACAACGACACGTCACGCATCGTCGCCACCCTCGTCGACCCCAAGGACCGGCTCACCGTCACCGACTTCACCCTGCACACGGGCACCGTCGGCGCCACCCTCCTCGGCTACTCCTCCGCCGCCGTCCCCAACTGCTGCCCCGACCTGAAGACCCCCGTCACCTGGCAGTGGAACGGCAACGCGTTCATCCGCACCACACCCACAGACGCCCACAGCATCTGACCCCCGGCCCCACCCGGCGCCCGAGCCCGGCCCGGACTCACTCCGCGTCGGGCCCGTACACCTCGACCTTGTCCGAAACCCGGCGCACATGAATGCACTCGCCGGGACACTCCCGCGCCGAATCCACCACATCCACCAGCAACGGCAACGGCACCGGCACCGTCGCCCCCACCGCCTGCACCAGCGCGTCGTCCGCGCCCTTCACATAGGCCAGCCCATCGATGTCCAGCTCGAACACCTCAGGGGCGTACTGGGCGCAGATCCCGTCGCCGGTACACAGATCCTGGTCGATCCAGACCTCCAGCGCCTCCCCGCCCGGGGCCTCCTGCTGCACAGTCACCTCTCCTGCCATAGATACGCCGGGCCACACCGGCACCACCAGGGCCAGCCGGGTCCGCACCAGCGGCCGTTGAACACCCCGACCCTACCTCCGCCCACAATCCAGCCGACCTCCACAGCCACCGGGTTTCCACCCCCGCCCACCCGGGTAGCAGCGCCCGACCAGCACACCGGAGTCCCCACCAAGGGAACGACCACTTCAAGCCGGGCCCACAGTGACACCCCCCGCCCGCACCGTCGCTCTGCGTAACGATCGTACGAGCGCACCGCCCGCTGCCCGCAACCAGGCCCAACAGCCCGCACCGGACAACTCCGCCCACTCCTGAAGGGTTTCGACCATGCGATGCCCGGAACAAGCTGCTTCCCCATCACGTTGAGTGGGTATCCCCTCCGTGCGAGGGAGAGCGCACCGGGTGACCGACGACACACCTTGACAGTCTTGGTGATCTAGGGGTTTCAATCGACACCCACCCAGGTAGGGTCTGGAAGCGTCCAGCTCCCCTTGGAGGAGGTGAGGACCGTGGCAGCCCACGACGACGACATGAACCGCGGCATCCGCCCGGGACGAGGGTCCGACGACCCGGCCGGGCAGATCGCCTACCTTGAGCAGGAGATCGCCGTCCTGCGACGTAAGCTCGCCGACTCTCCGCGACACACGAGGATTCTCGAAGAGCGGATCGTCGAGCTGCAGACCAACCTGGCCGGCGTGTCCGCCCAGAACGAACGACTGGCCAACACCCTCCGCGAGGCCCGCGACCAGATCGTGGCCCTCAAGGAAGAAGTCGACCGGCTCGCCCAGCCACCGGCCGGCTTCGGAGTCTTCCTGCAAGCCAACGAAGACGCCACCGCCGACATCTTCACCGGCGGCCGCAAACTCCGGGTGAACGTCAGCCCAAGCGTCGACCTCGACGACCTGCGGCGCGGCCAGGAAGTCATGCTCAACGAAGCGCTCAACGTGGTCGAAGCCATGGAATACGAGCGCGTCGGCGACATCGTCACCCTCAAGGAAATCCTCGAGGACGGCGAGCGCGCCCTCGTACTGGGCCACACCGACGAAGAACGGGTGGTACGGCTCGCCGAGCCACTGCTGGACGTCACCATCCGCCCCGGCGACGCCCTCCTGCTCGAACCCCGCTCCGGCTACGTCTACGAAGTCGTCCCCAAGAGCGAAGTCGAAGAACTCGTCCTCGAAGAGGTCCCCGACATCGGCTACGACCAGATCGGCGGACTCGGCAACCAGATCGAAGCCATCCGCGACGCGGTCGAGCTGCCCTACCTCTACCCGGACCTCTTCAAAGAGCACGAGCTGCGCCCGCCCAAGGGCGTCCTGCTCTACGGCCCCCCCGGCTGCGGCAAGACACTCATCGCCAAAGCCGTCGCCAACTCACTCGCCAAGAAGGTCGCCGAGGTCACCGGTCAAGCCGCCGGCAAGAGCTTCTTCCTCAACATCAAGGGCCCCGAGCTCCTCAACAAGTACGTCGGCGAGACCGAGCGGCAGATCCGCCTCGTCTTCCAGCGTGCCCGCGAGAAGGCCAGCGAAGGCACCCCCGTCATCGTCTTCTTCGACGAGATGGAATCCCTCTTCCGCACCCGAGGCTCCGGCGTCAGCTCCGACGTGGAAAACACCATCGTCCCCCAGCTGCTCGCCGAGATCGACGGCGTGGAAGGCCTGCAGAACGTGGTCGTCATCGGCGCCTCCAACCGCGAGGACATGATCGACCCCGCCATCCTCCGCCCCGGCCGACTCGACGTGAAGATCAAGATCGAGCGTCCCGACGCCGAGGCAGCCAAGGACATCTTCGGCAAATACCTCACCGAACGCCTCCCGCTGCACGCCGACGACCTCGGCGAACACGGCGGCGACAAGGCCACCACCGTCCAGAGCATGATCCAGACGGCGGTCGAGCAGATGTACGCCGAATCCGAGGAAAACCGCTTCCTGGAAGTCACCTACGCCAACGGCGACAAGGAAGTCCTCTACTTCAAGGACTTCAACTCCGGCGCCATGATCGAAAACATCGTCGGCCGCGCCAAGAAAATGGCGATCAAGGACTTCCTCGAAAAGAGCCAGAAGGGCCTCCGCGTCTCCCACCTCCTCCAAGCCTGCGTGGACGAGTTCAAGGAGAACGAAGACCTGCCCAACACCACCAACCCCGACGACTGGGCCCGAATCTCCGGAAAGAAGGGCGAACGGATCGTCTACATCCGCACCCTCATCACCGGAAAACAGGGCGCAGACACCGGACGCTCCATCGACACGGTGGCGAACACCGGCCAGTACCTGTAAAAGCAGGGCGGCTGCGGGTCCCCTCACCGGGTACCCGCAGCCGACTGCTTTTCCGGCCACGACCGGAGCAGGCAATGACGCAAATGATCTCCCCACCAGCGCAAAGGCGTTCTAGGCTCGTTCCTACCGCCGAGTCGCGCAGTGCGGGGACGGGCACCGCACACGCACCGGAGCGCCAGCGGTACTTGAGCGGGGCCCACGACCGAGGGTGCCGCCCGGCAAGGAGGGCCGCATGACCGTACGGCGAGTAATGGGCATCGAGACGGAGTACGGAATCTCCGTCCCCGGCCACCCCAACGCCAATGCCATGCTCACCTCGTCCCAGATCGTCAACGCCTACGCAGCGGCGATGCACCGGGCCCGCCGGGCCCGCTGGGACTTCGAGGAAGAGAACCCGCTACGGGACGCGCGAGGCTTCGACCTCGCTCGCGAGGCCGCCGACGCCAGCCAGCTCACCGACGAGGACATCGGCCTCGCCAACGTGATCCTCACCAACGGCGCACGCCTCTACGTCGACCACGCCCACCCCGAATACAGCGCCCCCGAGGTCACCAACCCCCGCGACGCCGTCCTCTGGGACA
Organism: Streptomyces roseochromogenus subsp. oscitans DS 12.976; assembly: GCF_000497445.1. Taxonomy (NCBI): domain Bacteria; kingdom Bacillati; phylum Actinomycetota; class Actinomycetes; order Kitasatosporales; family Streptomycetaceae; genus Streptomyces; species Streptomyces roseochromogenus. Next base: position 7,777,981 of record NZ_CM002285.1, read on the forward strand.
AGGCCGGCGAACGCATCATGGCAGAAGCCGCCGAACGAGCCGCCCAGCTCCCCGGCGCCCAGCCCATCCACCTCTACAAGAACAACACCGACAACAAGGGCGCCAGCTACGGCACGCACGAAAACTACCTGATGAAGCGGGAAACCCCCTTCTCCGACATCGTGCGCCACCTCACCCCCTTCTTTGTCTCCCGCCAGGTCTTCGCCGGCGCCGGCCGCGTCGGCATCGGCCAGGACGGCCACGAACACGGCTTCCAGATCAGCCAGCGCGCCGACTACTTCGAAGTCGAGGTCGGCCTGGAGACCACCCTCAAGCGCCCCATCATCAACACCCGCGACGAACCCCACGCCGACGCCGAGAAATACCGCCGCCTCCACGTGATCATCGGCGACGCGAACCTCTCCGAGATCTCCACCTACCTCAAACTCGGCACGACCTCCCTGGTCCTGTCCATGATCGAGGACGGCTTCATCGCGGTAGACCTCGCGGTCGACCAGCCGGTACGCACCCTGCACCAGGTCTCGCACGACCCCTCACTGCAGCGCCTGGTCACACTGCGTAGCGGTCGGACCCTGACCGCGGTCCAACTGCAGATGGAGTACTTCGAGCTGTCCCGCAAGTACGTCGAGGAACGCTACGGCGCCGACGCCGACGAACAGACCAAGGACATCCTGACCCGCTGGGAAGACACCCTCACGCGCCTGGAGAACGACCCGATGAGCCTCGCCGGCGAACTCGACTGGGTCGCCAAGCGAGAGCTCATGGAGGGCTACCGCCGCCGAGACGGCCTCGACTGGGACGCCGCCCGCCTCCACCTCGTCGACCTCCAGTACGCCGACGTACGCGCCGAGAAAGGCCTCTACAACCGCCTCGCGGCCCGCGGCCGCATCAAGCGGCTCCTGGACGAGACGGACGTCGAGCAGGCCATGAGGAAGCCACCGGAGGACACGCGGGCGTACTTCCGCGGGCGCTGCCTGGAGCAGTACGCCGACGACGTCGCGGCCGCGAGCTGGGACTCGGTGATCTTCGACCTCCCGGGCCGGGACTCGCTACAGCGGGTCCCAACCCTGGAACCGCTACGCGGAACGCGAAATCACGTCAAGGAACTGCTGGACCGCTGCCGCACCGCGGAAGACCTGGTCAGGGTCCTGTCAGGCGGCTGAGCGGACCAGGCGGGCACCCGGCCCGCCCCGCGCGGGCAGGGTGGAAATCCCACCGCCCGGGAATCATCGAGGTGGCCCCCGTACGTTGGAGAAACTGCGGGGCCGATGTCGGACCCGGCTTGTAGGGTCTGATCATCACCGATCGGCAGGCGAACTGAGCGGGGTGAGGGTTATGGCAACCAAGGACACCGGCGGCGGCCAGCAGAAGGCCACGCGCGCGACCGAAGAGGTCGAGGAGCAGGCGCAGGACGCGCAGGCTTCGGAGGACCTCAAGGAGCGGCACGAGAAGCTGAGCGATGACGTGGACTCCGTGCTGGACGAAATCGATGACGTGCTCGAGGAGAACGCAGAGGACTTCGTTCGAAGTTTCGTTCAAAAAGGCGGCCAGTAGCCTTCGAATTGAAGGTGACGGGGGGATCTGGCTTGGAAAGCGAAGAAGATGTGAAGCGTTGCTCGCGGTGCAAGCAGTACAAGCCGCGGGCAGCGTTCGCACGGAACAAGGCCATGCGCGATGGGTTGCAGGTCTATTGCCGTGAGTGCGCGGCGGCATATCACCAACAGCGTCAGGTGGCCAAGGGGCGCAATGTTCGGCCGAGAGTGGAAGTGCCGCCGGGCCACAAGCACTGCCGTACCTGCGGCGAAACCAAGCCGCACAGCGAGTGGACGCGGAACAGTAGTGCCTCGGATGGCCTGGCAACCCTCTGTAAGGCGTGCAAGGCGGTAAAGGGTCGCCAGCACCATCTCAAGCGCAACTACGGCCTGACCGAGGCCGAGCGTGACGCGATGATCGCTGCTCAGCGCGGCCTCTGCGTGATCTGCCTGGCCGTCCCGCCCGTGCATGTGGATCACTGCCACAAGACGGGTAGGGTCCGAGGCGTACTGTGCTTCAACTGCAACTCGGCCATCGGCAAGTTGGGTGACGACCCCGACGCCGTGCGCCGGGCCGCCGCCTATCTGGAAGGAAACTCGTGGAAGCCAATACTCGTGGCACCGGGCGTCTACCAGCTGCCTTCCTGACGCCAGGATCCTCCTCCTTCATGGACTTCCTGTCCGAGCACCAGCCCGAGATGCTGCCCGGCAACCGGCAGCTGCCGCCCACGCAGGGCGTGATCGAGGCGCCCCACGGCACCACCATCGTCGCGGTGACCTTCCCGGGGGGCGTGGTGCTCGCCGGTGACCGTCGCGCCACCATGGGCAACATCATCGCTCAGCGGGACATCGAGAAGGTCTTCCCGGCGGATGAGTACTCGGCTGTCGGTATCGCCGGCACCGCCGGTCTCGCCGTGGAGATGGTGAAGCTCTTCCAGCTGGAGCTGGAGCACTTCGAGAAGGTCGAGGGTGCGCAGCTGTCGCTGGAGGGCAAGGCGAACCGGCTGTCGACGATGATCCGTTCCAATCTCGGCATGGCTATGCAGGGTCTGGCCGTGGTGCCGCTCTTCGCGGGTTACGACCTGGACCGGGAGAAGGGGCGGATCTTCTCCTACGACGTCACGGGTGGTCGCAGCGAGGAGCACAACTTCGCGGCGACGGGTTCCGGCTCGATCTTTGCGCGTGGTGCGATGAAGAAGTTGTTCCGTGACGACCTGAGCGAGGAGCAGGCGACCACGTTGGTGGTGCAGGCTCTGTATGACGCGGCTGACGATGACTCGGCGACCGGTGGTCCCGATGTCGCCCGCCGGATCTACCCGATCATCACGGTGATCACCGAGGACGGTTTCCGTCGGCTCACGGAGGGGGAGTCCTCCGAGGTCGCGCGTGCGGTGCTCCAGCGGCGTCTGGAGGAGCCGGACGGCCCGAAGGCCGCCCTGCTCTGAGTGCGGGCCCCGGTTTCTTGTGAAGGTGATCCAGTGACCAGGACAGAAAGGGACGGATAACCGGTGTCGACGCCGTTCTATGTCTCACCCCAGCAGGCCATGGCGGACCGGGCGGAGTATGCCCGGAAGGGCATTGCGCGTGGCCGCAGCCTGGTGGTCATGCAGTATGCCGACGGGATTGTGTTCGTCGGTGAGAACCCGTCCCGTGCGCTGCACAAGTTCAGCGAGATCTATGACCGGATCGGTTTCGCGGCCGCCGGTAAGTACAACGAGTACGAGAACCTGCGCATCGGTGGTGTCCGTTACGCCGACCTGCGGGGTTACACCTATGACCGTGATGATGTGACCGCGCGTGGTCTGGCGAACGTGTATGCCCAGACGCTCGGCACGATCTTCTCTTCCGCCGCTGAGAAGCCGTATGAGGTGGAGCTGGTCGTGGCGGAGGTCGGGGAGACTCCGGAGGGTGATCAGATCTATCGGTTGCCGCATGACGGTTCGATCGTGGATGAGCACGGTTCGGTCGCGGTGGGCGGTAATGCGGAGCAGATCAGTAGCTTCTTGGATCAGCGTCACCGTGATGGCATGAGTCTCGCTGAGGCGCTGAAGCTGGCGGTGCAGGCGCTGTCGCGTGACACCAATGGGAGTGAGCGGGAGATTCCCGCGGAGCGTCTTGAGGTGGCGGTGCTGGATCGTACGCGTCCGCAGAAGCGTAAGTTCAAGCGGATTGTGGGCCGTCGGTTGTCGCGTCTGCTGGCTGCGGATGGTGCCGCCACGGAGGCGGAGAGTGCTGAGGAGGATGGCTCCGAGGAGGAGTGACCAGTCGCCCCGCTTGTCTGGTTCTGTGTGCCCCGGCCGTTGTTCTGGCCGGGGCACACGGTGTTCGGGTCCGCCGGTCTGGGATGCCTAGGCGGCCCGTGGTGGGGCTGTGGAGCCTCGGATGACCAGGTGGACGGGGATGTCTCCGCTCTGGGGTTCCTGGCCCTCCAGGACGGCCAGGAGGGCCTGCATGCCGCGTTCGCCGAAGAGTTCGGCGTCGAGTCGTACGGTGGTCAGTTCGGGGTCGATGGCGGTGGCGAGGGCGAGGTCGTCGAGGCCGGTGACGGAGATGTCGTCGGGGATGCGCAGGCCGAGGCGGCGCAGGGCTTTGTAGGCGCCGGCGGCGAGTTTGTCGTCGTCGCAGACGATGGCGGTGGGCCGGGGGCCGGGTGTGGTGAGGGCGGTCTCGGTGGCGGTGAGGGCGCCTTCGATGGAGATGGGGGCCCGGGTTGTGCGCAGCTCTGTTCCCGGTGCGGCGGCCAGGCGTGTTGCCAGTTCTTTCGCTCGGATGTCGAAGGTCCATGAGGGGACGTCGGCGGCGAGGTGGAGGATGTGGCGGTGGCCGAGGGCGAGGAGGTGTTCGGTGACCTGGCGGACGCCGTCGGCGATGTCGAGGTTGACGGTGGCGGCGCCGAGGCTGCCTTCGGGGTCGCTGTCGAGCATCACCAGGGGCAGCTGGTCTCCGCGGATGGCGGTCAGCGCGTCGGCGGCCATGGAGGAGGCGATCACTCCGTCGAGGGCGGCTTGGGCGGAGGCGAAGGGGTCGCGGGCGGGGCCGATGCCTTCGGGGGAGGGGTAGAGGACGACGCCGAAGCCGTTCTGGGCCGCGACGCGTGCGGCGCCGGTGTAGACGCCGGCGAAGAACTCCGTGGTCAGGGCGGGTACGACGAGCAGGACGGTGCGGGTGCGGCCGAGGCGGAGGTTGCGGGCGGCGAGGTTGGGGCGGTAGCCGAGTTCGCGTGCGGCGTGGCGGACGCGTTCGGCGGTGGTTTCGGATACCCGGCCGCGCCATTTCTCGCCGAGGACGAGGGAGACGGCGGCTTGGGAGACTCCGGCCGCCTGGGCGACGTCCCGGCTGGTCGGGCGCGTGCTGCTGCGTGCCACCGTGGGCCTGCTCCTCTGTGTGCGGTCGTGTGCCTCCGGGGCTGCGGCCCTGGGCTCACTTCCGTCGTCTGGACGTGTGAACAGCGCACATGGTACGTATGGCAGTGGAAGTTATACGTAAAACGTCGGGTCGTCGCAGCGGCCTGGTCGAGTCGCTGGAGGGCAGCACATGGCCACGGGTTATCTGGAGATACTCCGCGCCAGGCATGCGCTGCGGCTGCTGACCGGCACGCTGGTGGGGCGGCTGCCCAATGCGACGGCCGCGATCGCCCTGGTGCTGTTCGTCCGCGCCGAGGGCGGGACGTACAGCCTCGCGGGCGCTCTGGCGGCCGTGTACGGCGTCGCCAATGCCGTCGGTCAGCCGGTGCTGGGCCGGCTGGTGGACCTGTACGGCCAGCCGCGGGTACAGCTGCCCGCGGCTGTTCTCGCGGCCCTGTCCATGACGCTGTTCGCGTTCTGCGGTATCGATCCGCTGCCGCTCGCGTATGGGTCCGTGGCGGCGGCGGGTCTGTTCACGCCGCCGCTGGAGGGGGGCTTGCGGGCGCTGTGGCCGTCGGTGCTGCGCCGTGAGGAGCAGGTGCACACGGCGTACGCCATGGACGCGATCGCGCAGGAGGTCATGTTCACGGTCGGTCCGCTGCTGGTGACTCTGTGTGTGTCCCTGTGGGACGAGCGTGCCGCGCTGCTGGTGCTGAATCTGCTGGGTGTGCTGGGGGCGCTCTCGGTGGTGGTCTCGCCGCCTTCGCGCGCGTGGCGGTCGGCTCCGCGTGAGGCGCACTGGCTGGGTGCTCTGCGTTCGCCGGGTCTGCTGGCGCTGCTGGGGGCTTTCCTGTTCGTGGGTCTCGCGTTGGGTTCGATCACGGTCGCGTCGGTGTCGTACGCCGATGGGCATGGCGGTGACGCTGTGTACGGCTGGATGATGGCGGGGCTGGGGCTGGGCGCACTGGTGGGTGGCACGGTGTACGGCGCCCGTCGGTGGGCTGGTTCGCCGGAGCGGCGACTGCGGGTGCTGGTGGCTCTTCTGGCGGTGTGTTACCTGCCGTTGATGCTGATGCCGGGTGTGGTGGCCATGGTGGTGTTGTCGGTGGTTTCCGGGGTGTTTCTGGCGCCTTGTATCGCTTGTGCGTTCATCATCGTGGACCGGCATGCGCCGGCCGGGACGGTCACCGAGGCGTTCTCCTGGCTTGTGACGACGTTCACCGTGGGTGCCTCGGTGGGGACGGGTGTGGCGGGGCCGGTGGTCCAGGCCGGTGGCACGGTGTGGGGGTTCGCGGTGCCGGGTGCGGCGGGGGCCGTGTCGCTGCTGGTCCTGCTTGCCACGGGGCGGGTCCTCGCAGCTCCCGCGCGGGGCGGGGTGGTTGCGGCTTCATCGGAAAATGATCCAAATCGTGCTGTCGAACCCCGTTTCAGCTCAGGGGATCGGGCGTAATGTTCAGTCATGGACCGCCGCATTTTCGGGCTGGAGAACGAGTACGGCGTCACGTGCACGTTCAGGGGACAGCGGCGCCTGTCTCCTGACGAGGTGGCGCGGTACCTCTTCCGCCGTGTCGTGTCATGGGGCCGCAGCAGCAATGTCTTTCTGCGGAACGGCGCCCGGCTGTATCTCGACGTGGGCTCACATCCGGAATACGCGACACCCGAGTGTGACAATGTGATCGAACTGGTCACTCACGACAAGGCCGGCGAGCGCATTCTCGAAGGACTCCTGGTGGACGCGGAGCGACGCCTGCACGAGGAGGGAATCGCGGGCGACGTCTACTTGTTCAAGAACAACACCGACTCGGCGGGCAACTCGTACGGCTGCCATGAGAACTATCTGGTGGCCCGGCACGGGGAGTTCTCCCGGCTCGCGGACATCCTGATCCCGTTCCTGGTGACCCGGCAGCTGTTGTGCGGGGCGGGGAAGGTGCTGCAGACGCCGCGTGGTGCGGTGTACTGCGTCAGTCAGCGTGCGGAGCACATCTGGGAGGGTGTGTCCTCGGCGACGACGCGTTCGAGGCCGATCATCAACACGCGCGACGAGCCGCACGCGGATGCGGAGCGGTATCGCCGGCTGCATGTCATCGTCGGTGACTCGAACATGTCCGAGACGACGATGCTGCTGAAGGTCGGTGCCACGGATCTGGTGCTGCGCATGATCGAGGCGGGCACGGTGATGCGTGATCTGACGCTGGAGAACCCGATCCGGGCGATCCGTGAGGTCAGTCATGACATCACGGGCCGGCGCAAGGTGCGGCTGGCCAGTGGCCGGGAGGCGTCGGCGCTGGAGGTGCAGCGGGAGTACTTCGACAAGGCCGTGGACTTCTGTGACCGCCGGGGGATCCGTACGGGTACGGTGGCGCAGGTCCTGGAGCTGTGGGGTCGTACGCTGGACGCGATCGAGTCCGAGGAGCTGGACCGGATCGCGACCGAGATCGACTGGGTGATGAAGTACAAGCTCATCGAGCGGTACCGGGCCAAGCACAACATGACGATGTCGCATCCGCGGGTTGCTCAGATAGACCTCGCGTACCACGACATCCACCGCCGTCGTGGTCTGTACTACCTGCTGGAGAAGAAGGGCCAAGCGGCCCGGGTGTGCAACGACTTGAAGATCTTCGAGGGCAAGTCGGTGCCGCCGCAGACGACTCGGGCGCGGCTGCGGGGCGACTTCATCCGGCGGGCGCAGGAGCAGCGCAGGGACTTCACGGTCGACTGGGTGCATCTGAAGCTCAACGACCAGGCGCAGCGCACCGTGTTGTGCAAGGACCCGTTCCGTTCGGTGGACGACCGGGTGGAGAAGCTGATCGCCGGAATGTAGCGGGAACCGGGTGAGTCAAGTGCTTCGGCTGTGAAATGCCGGAACGCCACACGGGCGTCGTACGTTTCCCGTACGGCGCCCTTCTCACGCCGTAGAGTTGCGCGCACGCCATCCGCAAGATCGACCGATTACGAGGCTCTTCCGTGCGTCGACGTTCACTTCTCCTCGCCGCTGTTCCCGCAGGTCTGGTCACGCTCGCCGCGTGTGGTGACGGCAAGTCCGCCTCCAGCAAGGCCAGTGCCTCCCCGTCGCCGTCGGTGTCCTCGGCGCCGCCGCCGAAGATCGTGGAGGGGCCGTTGCCGGCGATCACGGCGGGTGCGAAGTTCGGCGAGAAGCCGACGGTGGCCAAGGGGCCGGGGGAGCCGTCGACGAACCTGGCGGTGAAGACGGTGATCGCGGGCAGTGGCGGCACGGTCGCGGAGAACGACTTCGTCCAGGCGAACTACCTTGGTCAGATCTGGGACACGGCCAAGGTCTTCGACAACTCGTACGACAAGAAGCGTCCGCTGGTGCTGCAGCTCGCCGCGGGCGGCGTGATCGATGGCTGGCGGTATGGGCTGGCGGGCAAGAAGGCCGGCAGTCGTGTGCAGATCGCGGTGCCGCCCTCCTTGGGTTACGGCAAGGAGGGCGAGCCGCAGGCGGGTATCAAGGGCACGGACACGCTGGTGTTCGTGATCGACGTGATCGATGTCTTCAACTCGAAGAGCTCGGCCAAGGGCAAGCCGGTGGCGCAGAGCGACGCCTCGCTGCCCACGGTGGCCACCAACACCGACGGCGGTGTCCCCAAGGTCACGGTTCCGAAGGCGGCTCCGCCGAAGAAGCTGGTGTCGACGTATGTCCTGGAGGGCGACGGGCCGGAGCTGAAGGCCGACCAGACGGTCCTGTGCCAGTTCCAGGGGCTGGTCTGGGACAGCGGCAAGACGTTTCAGCGCACGTATGGCTCGGGCCGCCTCAGCCAGTTCGCGCTGGCACAGATGCAGCAGGCGGTCAAGGGTCTGGCGGATGGTCTGACCGGCAAGAAGGTGGGCAGCCGGGTGCTGATCGTGGTGCCGCCGGAGCTGGGTTACGGCGACACTCCGCCGAGCGGCGGCATCATCAAGAAGGGCGCGACGCTCGTGTTCACGGTGGACATCCTCGCGGCGATGTAGCCGGTGCGCCCGTGAGGGGCGGCGGAGCTGCGGAGGTGAAAGACTGTCCGTGTTTCGTGTCGTACACAAGCAGGAGCTTTTGACGTGAGCAACGAGAAGCCCGAGATCGACTTCCCGGGCGGCGAGCCCCCGGCCGACCTGGAGATCAAGGACATCTGGGAGGGCGACGGCGAGGTCGCGAAGGCAGGTCAGACCGTCACGGTGCACTACGTGGGCGTCGCCTTCAGCACCGGCGAGGAGTTCGACGCCAGCTGGAACCGGGGCACCCCGTTCCGCTTCCCGCTCGGCGGGGGCCGTGTCATCAAGGGCTGGGACCTGGGCGTGCAGGGCATGAAGGTCGGTGGCCGTCGCCAGCTGACCATCCCCGCCCACCTCGCCTACGGCAACCAGAGCCCGACTCCGTTGATCCAGCCGGGCGAGACGCTGATCTTCGTGGTGGACCTGATCGCCGTCTGATCCCGGCCTGATCCACGCGTGATCGTCTGTCGGGTCCGGCCGGGGCCGTGCCCGGTCGTCCGGCCGGGTCCGACCGGATCCGATCACCTGGGGTCCATGCCTGTCCGGGCATGGGCCCTCGGCTTTTGCCACCGCACTCAGGAGCGGTACGGTCATCGCTCGGAAGCACCAGAGGAAAGGCGAAGGGCGTCGATGGCCATTGCCAAGGCAGAGCGGCTGATGAACCTCGCGCTGTGTCTGCTCGGCACACGGCGGCCACTCAGCAAGCGTGAGCTGCGTGCGTCCATCGAGGCCTACCTCGAAGCGGGCAGCGACGACTCCTTCAACCGGATGTTCGAGCGGGACAAGGACGACCTGCGCGAGCTGGGCCTGGTGATCGAGACGGTCGAGAACCTGGACGGCGAGGTCGGCTATCTCGCCCGCCGTGACAGCAACCGGCTGCCGCCCATCACGCTGGACGCCGAGGAGGCCGCGGCGCTCGGCCTCGCCGCGAAGGTCTGGCAGCAGGCCCGCCTGGCCGGCGCGGCCAGCGGGGCCCTGCAGAAGCTGCGCGCCGCGGGGCTGCCCGAGGACGTCGACCCGTACGAGGCGCACGGTGCCCTGGAACCGCGGATCCCGGTGCACGAGGCCGCCTTCGAGCCGCTGATGCTGGCCTGCCGCGACCGCCGCCCGGTCGTCTTCGACTACCGCAAGGCCTCCGCCGCCCACCCCGAGCCCCGGCATGTGGAGCCCTGGGCGCTGGAGTGCTGGCGCGGGCACTGGTACCTGGCCGGTTTCGACCGGGACCGGGGTGCCGAGCGTGTCTTCCGGCTCTCCCGGATCACCGGCCGGGTGCGCTCGCGCGGTACGGGCTTCACCGCTCCCGTGCCCGATGTCGTCACCGTGCGGGAGACCGTCGCGAGCTGGGCGGGCGAGATCGCCGACGGTACGGCTCTGATCCGGCTGCGTTCCGGCGCCGGTTACCCCCTTCGGGCGAAGGCCACCAGCGTGCGGGAACTCGGCGACGGCTGGGACGAGTTGGAGATTCCGTACGGGCACGGCCTGGACGCCTGGCTGGTGGAGTTCGGGCCGGACGTGGTGGTCCTGGAGCCGGCCGAGCTGCGCGCGGACGTGGTGGACCGGCTGCGGGCCGTGGCCAAAGGCTGAAGGGGGAGCAGGACTGTGGCAGGCAAACCGGTCAGGACCGTGAACGCCATCGACCAGACCCGGCGGATGCTCTCCCTGGTGACGTATCTCAGGGAGCGGCCCGGCGCGCGGATCGCGGATGTGGCGCGTGCCTTCGGCATCACCGAGGACGAGCTCGTCGCCGACCTCGATCTGCTGCCCATGTGCGGCACCAGCTTCCGCGGCGGTGATCTGCTGGACATCGACACCGACGGTGAGCGCATCTGGTGGCACAATGCGGCCGCGCTCGGCGAGGAGGCCGCCGAGCCGCTGCGGCTCGCCGCCGACGAGGCGACCGCCCTGCTGGTGGCCGCCCGAGCGGTCTCGACGCTGCCGGGTCTGCGCGAGGGCGACCGGCAGGCGCTGCTGCGGGCCACCGCCAAGGTGGAGGCCGCCGCCGGTGAGGCCGCGGGCGCCAGCGCCCGGCTGTCGGTGACGTTCGAGTCCGAGGGCGGGGTCTTCGCCGATGTCGACCGGGCGATCTCCGAGCGCCGCCGGCTGTGGATCCGTTACTACTCGCCGGCCCGGGACGAGGTCACCGAGCGCGAGATAGACCCCATCCGTCTGGTCAGCGTCGGGCACACCTATGTCGAGGCCTGGTGCCGCCGCTCCGAGGCCAGGCGGACCTTCCGGCTCGACCGGGTCGCCGAGATCAGAATCCTGGACGAGCCGTCCGCACCTCCGGAGATAGAGCTGCGTGACCTGTCCGAGGCGCTGGTGCAGCCGGCCGCCGAGGATCCGGAGGTCGTGGTCGAGGTCGGCCCGGGCGGCCGCTGGGTCGCCGAGTACTACCCGCACGACAGCGCGGATGAGCTTCCCGACGGCGGGCTGCGTATCACTCTGCGCACCCCCGATCCGGCCTCGCTGCGCCGGCTGGCGCTGCGGCTCGGCCGGGACGGCCGGATCGTCTCCCCGCCCGACCTGGCCGACAGCGCCCGCCGGGCGGCCCGTGAGGCCTTGGAGGCGTATGACACGGTGCAGTCGGCGAACTCCGGGCAGTGAGAGCGCCCCAAGGTGCGCGCGGCGCACTTGGCGTACGACCACGAAATGAGGAGCGAGGGCTGTGAGCGAGTCTCCGGTGTCCGGTGCGGGTGAGATGACGGTGGCGGTCGCCTTCGCCGGGATGAAGAGAGCGGTCCCCGTGGTGTTCAAGGCGGGCTGCCCGGACTGCCGGGGCCGCTTCGAACTCGCCGCGAGCGCGCTGCGCCTCGCCATCGGCGCCAGCAGCCGGACCACGTTCTACTCCTTCACCTGCCCCGAGTGCGGCGCCGCCGTCCGCAAGCCAGCGGGGGAGCGCATCGTCGAGCTGCTCACCGACGGCGGGGTCAGCACACTGCGGCTGCACTCCACGGTGTAGGCGGCTGCGTCGCACGGCCGGGGACGGTCTAGTCTCGACGTCATGTTCTGGCCGATGTGCGCGGTAGCGGTGGGTTTCCTGGGTCTCGCGGTGCTGGGGGTGCTCGCCGTCCGGGTCTTCCTGGAGGCGCGGCGCCTCGGACAGCAGGTCACGGACTCCGCGCGCCGTATCAACAGGGCGGCCGAGGACCTGGAGCGGGCGGCCGTCAGCACGGCTCGCGCCGTGGATGCGTTGTAGATTGCCTCAGCCCATGCGCTTTGGGTCACTTCGCCCTGTCACCGTGCCGGTCCGGCCAGGTACGCTGCTGGTCGCGGCCCGGAAAACGAGGCGCGGTCCGCAGCCAGAGCGGGAGTACGCACGGGGATTGTTTTACGTTCATCCCCGGGCGATACGATCGCTCCCAGCACGATGGTCAGACATTTGTCCGACCCGTCGGACATGCCCCGTCGCCCCGCCTCAGTGAGAAGGTGAAGACTTATGTTCCGCAACGCACTTGAGCCGTGGCACCTGGTGCTCCTGGTTCTGGTGATTGTCCTCGTGTTCGGCTCCAAGAAGCTTCCGGACATGGCGCGCTCGCTCGGCAAGTCCGCTCGCATCCTGAAGAGCGAGGCCAAGGCGATGAAGGACGACGGCAAGCAGTCCACCACCTCCGCCCAGCCCGCCGAGGAGCAGCCCCCGGCTCAGCGCACGATCCAGGCCTCGCCCGGCGACGTGACCAGCTCCCGGCCGGTGAACGAGCAGACGGACACGACGACCCAGCGCTGACGCGAGGACCGGAGAATCCGGTCCGCTGCACGAGATGAGGATGTGGGTTGCCCAAGTCTGCCCGCAAGAAGGAGAGGGATCCCGAGGGGCGCATGCCACTCGCGGATCACTTGCGTGAGCTGCGCAACCGGCTCGCGAAGGCCGTCCTGGCGATCGTCGTCGTCACGATCGTGTCCGCCTTCTTCTACCAGGACATCATCAACTTCGTCACCAAGCCGGTGCTCGACTCGGTCGGCTGCTCACAGTCCCTCGGGCAGCTGGCCAAGACCAAGAACGCCCACTGCGCGCACATCACGGTCAGCGGCCTGCTGGCGCCGTTCACCCTGGCCCTGAAGGTCGCGCTGACGGCGGGCATCGTGCTGGCGTCCCCGGTCTGGCTCTACCAGCTGTGGGCGTTCGTCGCGCCCGGCCTGCACCGGCACGAGAAGAAGTACGCCTACGCGTTCGTCGGGTTCGGCTTCCCGCTCTTCCTCGCCGGCGGATACATCGCGTACCACGTGCTGCCCATGACGGCGAGGGTGATGATCGACCTCACGCCCAAGGGTGCCGAGAACCTGCTGCCGGCGGTCGACCTGGTCGACCTGGTCACCCGCATGATCATTGTCTTCGGTCTCGCCTTCGAGATGCCCTTGCTGCTGGTCATGCTCAACCTCACCGGCGTCCTGTCCGGCCGGCGGATGCTCGGCTGGTGGCGTGGCATGATCGTCGGCATCGCCGCCTTCGCGGCCGTGGCCACACCCAGCCCCGACCCGGGGACGATGCTGGCGCTGGCGGCGCCGATCTGGGCGCTGTTCTTCATCGCCGTGGCCGTCTCGCTGCTCAACGACCGGCGCAAGGAGCGCCGGGCGGCCGAGGGGCCCGCCGACGACGAGGCCTCCGAGCTGGACCTCACCCCCGAGGACATCGGCGAGATCGAGCCCGTCCCGGCCGCCCGGGCGCTGCCCGAGCAGTCGAGCACGGACCGGGTCAACGGCTATGACGACGTGACCTGAGCCCAGAGGGCACCGAACCGCTCACGACGCCCCCGCCCCGGACGATTCCCGGGACGGGGGCATTCGCCTTCGCAGGTCAGCGGTCCCGTCGATCAGCGGGCTTCGTCGATCAGCCCACGTTCGGATAATGATCGTCCTGTTGTCAGTGGCGCCCGGTACGCTCGAAAGCACGATGACAGAGGACCTCTCACCGGCCGAGCGGTACGCGGCAGCCCGCAGGCGGGCAGCCGAGCAGGCCACCGCGCTCGCATCCTTCCGCGAGATGTACGACTTCGGCCTCGACCCCTTCCAGATCGAGGCCTGCGAGGCGCTCGAGACAGGGAAGGGCGTGCTGGTGGCCGCCCCCACCGGCTCGGGCAAGACGATCGTGGGCGAGTTCGCCGTCCACCTCGCCCTGAGGCAGGGCAAGAAGTGCTTCTACACGACACCCATCAAGGCACTGTCGAACCAGAAGTACGCCGACCTGTGCCGCCGCTACGGAGACGGCATGGTGGGCCTGCTCACCGGCGACAACAGCATCAACTCCGACGCCCCGGTGGTCGTGATGACCACCGAGGTCCTGCGGAACATGCTCTATGCCGGCTCCCAGACCCTCCTCGGCCTCGGCTACGTGGTCATGGACGAGGTGCACTACCTCTCCGACCGCTTCCGCGGCGCTGTCTGGGAAGAGGTGATCATCCACCTGCCCGAGTCGGTGACCCTGGTGTCACTGTCGGCGACCGTGTCCAACGCCGAGGAGTTCGGTGACTGGCTGGACACCGTCCGCGGCGACACCGAGGTGATCGTCTCCGAGCACCGGCCCGTGCCGCTCTTCCAGCATGTGCTCGCCGGACGCCGGATGTACGACCTGTTCGAAGAGGGCGAGGGCCACAAGAAGGCCGTCAACCCCGACCTGGCCCGCCTGGCCCGCATGGAGGCCACCAGACCGTCGTACCAGGACCGCAGGCGCGGCCGGGCGATGCGCGAGGCCGACCGCGAGCGGGAGCGCAGACAGCGCTCACGCGTGTGGACGCCGGGCCGCCCCGAGGTCATCGAGCGCCTCGACTCCGAGGGCCTGCTCCCGGCCATCACCTTCATCTTCAGCCGCGCCGCCTGCGAGGCCGCCGTCCAGCAGTGCCTGTACGCGGGCCTCAGACTCAACGACGAGGAGGCGCGGGAACAGGTCCGCGCACTGGTCGAGGAGCGCACCGCCTCCATCCCGTCCGAGGACCTGCACGTCCTCGGGTACTACGAGTGGCTGGAGGGCCTGGAGCGCGGTATCGCCGCCCACCACGCGGGCATGCTGCCGACCTTCAAGGAGGTCGTCGAGGAGCTGTTCGTACGTGGCCTGGTCAAGGCCGTGTTCGCCACCGAGACCCTCGCGCTCGGCATCAACATGCCCGCCCGCTCCGTGGTGCTGGAAAAGCTCGTCAAGTGGAACGGCGAGCAGCACGCCGACATCACCCCCGGCGAGTACACCCAGCTCACCGGCCGCGCCGGCCGGCGTGGCATCGACATCGAGGGCCACGCGGTCGTGCTGTGGCAGCGCGGGATGAGCCCCGAGCACCTGGCCGGTCTCGCGGGCACGCGTACGTACCCGCTGCGCTCCAGCTTCAAGCCGTCGTACAACATGGCGGTCAACCTGGTCGAGCAGTTCGGCCGGCATCGCTCGCGCGAACTGCTGGAGACCTCCTTCGCGCAGTTCCAGGCCGACAAGTCGGTCGTCGGGATCTCCCGCCAGGTGCAGCGCAACGAAGAGGGCCTGGCCGGCTACAAGGCCTCCATGACCTGCCACCTCGGCGACTTCGAGGAGTACGCGCGGCTGCGCCGTGAGCTCAAGGACCGCGAGACCGAGCTGGCCCGGCAGGGCGCCAACGAGCGGCGCGCCGAGGCGGCCGTGGCCCTGGAGAAGCTCAAGCCGGGAGACGTCATCCACGTACCCACGGGCAAGTACGCCGGTCTGGCCCTCGTGCTGGACCCCGGCCTGCCCGCCGGCCGCTCCAACGGCCACCGCGGCTTCGACCACCACGACGGCCCGCGCCCGCTGGTGCTCACCGCCGAGCGGCAGGTCAAGCGGCTGGCGTCGATGGACTTCCCGGTCCCGGTCGAACCGCTGGACCGGATGCGGATCCCCAAGTCCTTCAACCCGCGCTCCCCGCAGTCCCGCCGGGACCTGGCCTCCGCGCTGCGCAGCAAGGCCGGGCACATCCCGCCGGAGCGGGCCCGCAAGAAGCGCTCGCAGGCCGCCGACGACCGTGAGATCGCCCGGCTGCGCACCGCCATCCGTGCGCATTCCTGCCACGGCTGCAACGACCGTGAGGACCACGCCCGTTGGGCCGAGCGCTACCACCGGCTGCTGCGCGACACCTCACAGCTGGAGCGCCGCATCGAGGGCCGTACGAACACGATCGCGCGGACCTTCGACCGGATCGTGGCCCTGCTGACCGAACTGGACTATCTGCGCGGCGACGAGGTCACCGAACACGGCAAGCGGCTCGCCCGGCTGTACGGCGAACTCGACCTGCTCGCCAGCGAATGCCTGCGCGAGAGAGTCTGGGAGGGCCTCGCCCCGGCCGAACTCGCCGCGTGCGTCTCGGCGTTGGTGTACGAGGCACGGGTCAGCGACGACGCGATGGCACCCAAGCTGCCCTCGGGCAAGGCGAAGGCCGCGCTCGGTGAGATGGTCCGGATCTGGGGCCGGCTCGACGGTCTGGAGGAGGAATTCCGGATCAACCAGACCGAGGGCGTCGGGCAGCGCGAGCCCGATCTCGGCTTCGCCTGGGCCGCGTACATGTGGGCCTCGGGCAAGGGACTCGACGAGGTGCTGCGCGAGGCGGACATGCCGGCGGGGGACTTTGTGCGGTGGTGCAAGCAGGTCATCGACGTGCTGGGCCAGATTTCTGCCGCGGCGCCTGTCGAGGGCTCGACCGTGGCCAAGGCCGCGCGCAAGGCCGTTGATCAGTTGCTGCGGGGTGTGGTCGCCTACTCGTCCGTGGGATGACCTGCCGGGCGCTTTAAGGGGTCGCTTCTGCGGCCCCTTCACTCATTACGGTGAGTAGTTTTCGCATGCCCATATTCCGTTACCGAACGTGTTCGAATTGCAGCCGAGTGTGTAAATACGTCTGAGCGTACTCCTGTCGCAAGGGTGATTTCAGGTGCTTGCTGAATATGACACGGCGATGATCCGGTCGGACTAAGCTCGCCCGCGGCGCACCGAGTTGAGGTGAATTCGTGCACCTGTTCCCAAACATGCGATAGATCCCAACAGTTCTATGAACCTTCCCCCCAAAAGCTCTCCCGACACCCAGCCGATTCGTCTCAGAAGGCATCCATGGTGAGTGTTCAGAAGCCTCCCGGTCGCCGTGAACGTCCCTATGCGCGCGTCCTGTTGCCGCCGGCCATAGTGATGGCCGCAGCGACCGGGGGCGCCGTAGCCCTGTCGCCCGTGTCGGCCCGGATCGCCGTCGGCGCGGTAGGAGCGCTCGCCGTGCTGCTCGTTCTCGCCACGGGCGCCGAAGCCGCCCGCCGTGGCCGCAGGATCCGCGAGGAACAGGCCGAGCACGCCCGTCACGCCGCGTATCTGCAGCACCGGATCGCCGCCCAGGACGAGCTGATCGAGAAGTTCGCCACCGACATCATCCCGACCGGTCTGCTGCGGCTGCGCGCCGGAGAACCGCTCCGGGACGTCCTGAAGAACATCTACGACGCCGACCCCGAGCTGCGCGCCCTGCCGGACATGTACCGCGAGATGTTCCGCGTCTCGCTGCGCGGCGCCGACCGCGAGATCTCGATGCGCGACGCCACCGAGCGCTCGTACGTGAGCATCGCCCGCCGTATCCAGGCCATCGTCCACCAGCAGTCCAAGGAACTGCGGGAGATGGAGGAGGACCACGGCCGCAACCCCGAGGTCTTCGACGACCTGCTGCGCATCGACCACGGCACCTCGCTGATCGGCCGTCTCGCCGACACCATCGGCGTCCTCGGCGGCGGCCGTCCCGGCCGCCAGTGGCCCCTGCCGGTCTCCCTCTACAGCACGCTGCGCGGCGCCATGTCGCGCATCCTGGAGTACCGCCGCATCCAGCTGAACTCCATCGTCAACATCAACATCAAGGGCACCTCCGTCGAGCCGGTCCTCCACGCGGCCGCCGAACTCCTCGACAACGCCACCCGCTACTCGCCGCCCACGGCCAAGGTGCATGTCACCGCCACCGAGGTGCAGACCGGCATCGTCATCGAGATCGAGGACGCCGGTGTCAGCCTCACCGAGGAGTCCCGCGCCCGCATCGAGAAGATGATCGAGGACGCCAGGAACCTCGACGACGCGCACAACCTCGGCGAGAACCCGCGTCTCGGTCTCGCGGTCGTCGGCCGGCTGTGCAAGATGTTCGACATGGAGGTCTCGCTGCGGGCCTCCGCCTACGGCGGCTGCCGCGCGATCCTCGTCGTGCCGCGTGTCATGACGACCACCGAACCCGGCGTGGGCGCCGCCCACGGTATCGGTGCCACCGGTACCCCGATGCCCGAGCTCGGCGCCGTCGAGGGCCCCAAGCGCCCGCCGAAGAGGCGCCGGCCCACCAGCCCCAAGATTCCCGCCGGGATCTCCATGGAGGACGACGTCCCCGTGGTCACCGAGTGGACCGCGGGCGGACTGCCGCAGCGCCGCAGCCGGATGAAGACCCCGCTGAGCCAGCGCTTCGCCGAGAAGGCCGAGGTCGAGCAGGCCGAGCGCGAGGGCAGGCCGACCATCTGGTCGCAGCCCAAGCCCGAACCGGAGCCCGAGCTGGACCCCGAGATCAAGAAGCTCAGGGAGCGGCCGATCGGCCAGGGGATCGAGGACTTCTGGAACGGCCTGCGCAAGGGCATGCCCGAGGGCGCCACCGGGCCCGAACTGACCGACTTCACCCGGCACCCGGAAAAGTACGTGTACCTGCTCAACGATTCGGACACCGCCACCGAGGCCGCCACCGGGGCCGACGACGAGGGGGACCTCAAGTGATCCAGCAGCGAGGCAACATCGACTGGATGCTCAAGCAGCTGAACGACGGCGTGCCGGGCATCGAGATGATCGTGGTCCTCTCCGCGGACGGACTGCGCATCGCCCGCTACGGCGGCGATCCCGACGCATGCGACCGCGTGGCCGCCGCCTGCGCGGGCGTGCAGAGCCTGGCCGGCGCCATCATCCAGGAACTCCCGGGCGCCGGCGACATGAAGGTCGTCGTCTTCGAGATCGAGGGCGGCTACTTCTACCTCATGAACGCCGGCGACAACGCCTACCTCGCCGTACTCGCCGACGTGACCTGCGAGCCGGGCCGGATGAGCGGCATGATGCGCGACCTCGTCGTCCGGATCGGCGCCCATCTCACCAGTCCGCCCCGGCGGAACGGGCAGACCGTATGACTCCTCCACGACGTAAACGGCGCGAGCCGAAGCCCCCGCCGCCCCCGCAGCCACCGGCACCCACAGCGGCGGACGGCGAGGCCGAGCCGCCACCCAAGAACCCCGAGCGGCTGTACACGGTCGCCGGATCCGAGGACGGGGCACGCGCCGAACTCGACCTCGTGACGTTAATCGTGGCGCGCGACGCGCCTCAGGTGGCCGCCTCACCGGAGCAGGCGTCGGTACTGCGGCTCTGTGCCAACCCTCTGTCCGTGGCCGAGCTCTCGGCCTATCTGAACCTGCCGTTCAGCGCGATGACCGTCCTGATCACCGAGATGATCACGGCCGAGCTGGTGCAGGCGCGCGCCCCGGTCGCCCGGCAGGCGGTTCCCGACCGTTCCATCCTTGAAGCGGTGATGCATGGACTTCAAAGGCTCTGACACCATCCCCGGCCCCCGCACCGAGGATCATCTGCCGCACTCGGCCGAGACCGCAGTGAAGATCGTGATCGTGGGCGGCTTCGGCGTCGGCAAGACCACCATGGTCGGTTCCGTCAGCGAGATCAGGCCGCTGACCACCGAGGAGACCATGACCCAGGCCGGTATCGGCGTGGACGACAACTACGGTTCCGAGTCCAAGACGGCCACCACCGTGGCCATGGACTTCGGCCGCATCAGTATCACCGACAAGCTGGTGCTCTACCTGTTCGGCACCCCCGGCCAGGAGCGCTTCTGGTTCCTGTGGAACGGGCTGTTCGAAGGCGCGCTCGGCGCCGTGGTCCTCGTCGACACCCGGCGTCTGGAGGTCAGCTTCGACGTCATGGGCCGGCTGGAGGAATGCGGCGTGCCCTTCGTCGTCGCCGTCAACACCTTTCCCGACGCGCCCCGTTATCCCGTCGAGGAACTGCGTACCGCGCTCGACCTGACCCCGGAGATCCCGATCATGGAGTGCGACGTACGGCGCCGGGCCTCCAGCAGGGACGTGCTGATGACCCTGACGCGCTTCCTGCACTCGCTCGCCATGTCCCGCGCACTCATCTGATCAGAACCCGATCCGCACCTGATCAGAACTCGATCCGCACCTGATCCGAACCCGATCCACATCTGATCCGAACCCGATCCGAACTTGATTCGACCGCAGTCGTACGACCCCACAACCTTCCCGTTCCGGAGCGACACCGTGACGTCTGATTCCTCCTCGCTGACCGACACCGACCACACCCCCGGCCCGCCGCCGGGCTGCCCCGCGCACCACCTCGGCCCCGGCGGTCTGCAGCGGCTCTACGGCCCCGACGCGCAGGACCTGGGCGACCTCTACGAGCGGCTGCGGGAGCAGCACGGCACCGTGGCGCCCGTGCTGCTGCACGAGGACGTACCGATGTGGGTGGTCCTCGGGCACGCCGAGAACCAGCACTTGGTGCGCAGCCCCTCCCTGTACACCCGCGACAGCCGGATCTGGAGCCCGCTGGCGGACGGCACGGTCAAGCCCGACCACCCGCTCATGCCGCATATCGCCTGGCAGCCGATCTGCTCGCACGCCGAGGGCGACGAGCACCAGCGGCTGCGCGCGGCGGTTACCGCGGCCATGACCACCATCGACCACCGCACCCTGCGCCGCCACATCGGCCTGCACACCCAGGCAATGGTCAACAGGTTCTGCGAACGTGGCCGGGCCGACCTGGTGTCCCAGTTCGCCGACCATCTGCCGATGGCCGTCATGTGCGAGATCCTCGGTATGCCCGAGGAGTACAACGACCGGATGGTGCAGGCCGCCCGGGACGCCCTGAAGGGCACCGAGACCGCCATCCAGAGCCACACCTACGTCATGGACGCGCTGAGCCGGCTCACCACCCGGCGCCGCGCCCGGCCCGAGGAGGACTTCACCAGCCACCTCGTCACCCACCCGGCCGGACTCAGCGACGACGAGGTCCGCGAACATCTGCGGCTCGTCCTCTTCGCGGCCTACGAGGCCACCGCGAACCTCCTCGCCAACGCGCTGCGCATGGTCCTCACCGAGCCGGGCTTCCGCGCCCGGCTCAGCGGCGGCCAGATGACCGTACCCGAGGCGATCGAGCAGTCCCTGTGGGACGAACCGCCGTTCAGCACCGTCTTCGGCTACTACGCCAAGCAGGACACCGAGCTGGGCGGGCAGCGCATCCGCAAGGGTGACGGCCTGCTCTTCGCACCCGCGCCGGGCAACCTCGACCCGCGCATCCGCCCGGACCTGTCCGCGAGCATGCAGGGCAACCGCTCCCACCTCGCCTTCGGCGGCGGCCCGCACGAATGCCCCGGACAGGACATCGGCCGCGCCATCGCCGACGTCGGCGTCGACGCGCTGCTGATGCGGCTGTCCGATATCCAACTAGACTGCCCGGAAGGGGAGTTGCGCTGGCGTTCGTCCATCGCCTCCCGGCACCTGGTGGCCCTGCCCGTGCGCTTCGAACCGAAGCCGCAGCAGGACGTCACCCTCCCGCCGCGGCCCATGGCCGTCCCCGCGCAGCGCTCCACCTGGCAGGCCGGCACCCTGCGCACCGAGCAGACCCCGGCCGCCGAGCCCCGCCCCACCACCCCGCCCCCCGCCGCCCCGGAGCCCCACCCCACGGCACCGGTACCGGCCCGCCGAAGGGGCATCTTGCGGCGGCTGCTCCACTGGTGGCGCGGAGAGTGACCGGAGGCTAGCCCTCACCGGCCCAGGTGCCGTACGACGCCCAGGCCTGGAGCGCGCGTGTGCTGGTGAACGCGTGCTCCGTGCCGGTGACCGGATCGGTGAACTCCAGCCTCCGCGCGAGCAGTTGCAGGGGACGCCGGAAGTCACCGGCCGGCACCGGGCCGGTCACCTCCGGATACAGCGGATCACCGAGGATGGGCACGCCGAGCGCGTTCAGATGCACCCGCAGCTGATGGGTCTGCCCGGTCGCCGGGACGAGCCGGTACCGGCTCAGACCGCCCCGGTGCCCGGCCAGCTCCACATACGTCTCGGCGTTCGGCTCGCCCTCGACCTCCCGGGCCGCCTGCACCCCGCGCTCCTTCACGATCCGGCTGCGCAGGGTCCGGGGCAGGACCAGCGCGGGGTCGTACGGCGCGATCGCCTCGTACTCCTTGCGTACCCGCCGGTCCTGGAACAGCGTCTGATACGCCCCGCGCTCCTCGGGCCGCACGGTGAACAGCACCAGCCCAGCCGTCAGCCGGTCCAGGCGGTGCGCGGCGGACAACGCCGGGATGCCCAGTTCATGCCGCAACCGGGCGAGCGCGGTCTGCGCGACATGCGTGCCACGCGGCGTCGTGGCGAGAAAGTGCGGCTTGTCGGCGACGACGATGTGCGCGTCCCGGTACACGACCTCCACCGGGAACGGCACCGGCACCTCGGCCGGCAGCTCGCGGTGGAACCACACGAACATCCCCGGCTCGTACGGCGCGTCCGGCGCCACCGCCCGCCCGTCCGCGCCGACGATCGACCCCGCGTCGAACATCGCCGCGACCATCCCGGGCGCGGCCCCCGTCAGCCGTTCCACGAGATGCTCCCGCACGGTGGCCCACGTCCCGCCGTACGGCAGCCGGACCCGCACGGGATCCACACCGTCGCGCTGGGGCAGCGGGGCGGGCGGGGGCGGCGTACGGCGTCTCATCGGTCAAGGGTACGAGGGCGAAAACGGCTGCGGGGACGGTCGGGCCGGCGGCAGGATGTGGATCATGCCGTATCTCAACAGCCCGGTCGTGCCGGCCGGAACCCTCGCCGGCACCGCCCAGCCCACCCTGCCCACCGGCGACGGACTGCTGCTGCGCCCCTGGCGGGCCGAGGACGTGCCCGCCGTGTACGCCGCCTTCCAGGACCCGTTGATGCACCAGTGGCACATCAGGGCCGCCGACTCCGAGGAAGAGGTCGCCGGCTGGATCACCCAGTGGCAGAACGGCTGGAAGGACGAGCGCGAGGCCCAGTGGGCCGTCGTGGACGCGGACACCGGCGAACTGCAGGGCCGCGTCGCGCTGCGCGAGATCCTGCTCGGCGACGGCTGTGCCGAGGTCGCGTACTGGACGGTAGCGCGGGCGCGCGGCCGGGGTGTCGCGGTGCGGGCCACGACCACCCTGTCCCGCTGGGCGTTCGACGAGATCGGCCTCCACCGCCTCGAACTCTCCCACGCCACCGCCAACGAGGCCTCCTGCCGCGTGGCCGAGAAGGCAGGCTTCGCGGCGGAGGGCACCAAGCGCAGTGCCCTGCTCCACTCCGACGGCTGGCACGACATGCACCTCCACGCCCGCGTGCGCGGCGACTGGGGCGTCACCCAGCGGGTAAGCGCCGCAGGCTCAGCAATCCGCTGGCGCTCGCCGTGCTGGTGACCCTCTGGCAGAAGCCGATGCATCCGTACGAGAACGCCCAGACCCTGCGCCGCCAGGGCGGGGACACCATCACGAAGATCAACTACGGTTCGCTCGGGGCACCTTCCGCTCCTGCCAGCGGTCGGTGTGAAGATGTAGCCCATGCCGGCCTACGATCTCGCGAACCGACTCGTCGTCGGTGTCGCCTCCAGTGCCCTGTTCGATCTGCGGGAGTCGGACGCCGTCTTCCGCGAGCAGGGCGAGGAGGCCTACCGGGCCTACCAGGAGCAGCACCTGGACGACATGCTCCGGCCCGGAGTCGCGTTCGCGTTCATCCGCAGGCTGCTGTCGCTGAACGACCTCGGCGAGCCGGGCGACCCGCTCGTCGAGGTCATCATCCTCTCCCGCAACGACCCCGACACCGGCCTCAGGGTCATGCGCTCGATCCAGGCCCGTGAACTGCCCATCAGCCGGGCCGTGTTCATGCAGGGCAGATCGCCGTACGCGTTCATCACCGCGCTGAACATGTCCCTCTTCCTGTCCGCGAACGGTGACGACGTCCGCGAGGCGGTCGCCGCCGGTCTGCCGGCCGGGCATGTGCTGGGATCGCCGTACGCGGACGACCCCGCCGACCGTGAGCTGCGGATCGCGTTCGACTTCGACGGGGTGCTCGCCGGCGACGCGGCCGAGCAGGTGTACCAGGCCGACGGTCTGGAGGAGTTCCGCGCGTACGAGGCCCGTAACGCGGCGACCCCGCACGATCCGGGGCCGTTGCGGGACTTCCTCGCCGGGGTGAACCGGATACAGCGGCGGGAGGAGGAGCGGCGCGCGAGCGATCCGGACTACCCCAGCCGCGTGCACGTCTCGCTGGTGACCGCGCGCAACGCGCCGGCCCACGAACGGGCCGTGCGCAGCCTCAAGCAGTGGGGCGTGCGGGTCAACGGCGCCTTCTTCCTCGGTGGCATAGAGAAGGGCGCGGTCCTGAAGGTGCTCAGACCGCACATCTTCTTCGACGACCAGGTGACCCACCTGGAGAGCGCGTCGCGGACCACGCCCAGCGTGCACATCCCCTTCGGCAAGATCAACGAGACGGCACCCTGAGTGACGAGACGGCACCGCTGAGCGCGGACCGCTCTCATGCAGCTGCCGTGTCGCCCTCCTGCTCGGCCTCGATACGGGCGTTCCAGTCCCGCTTGGAGGCCTGCCAGCCGTCCTCGTCGTGGCCCAGGCGCCAGTAGCCGGAGATCGACAGGTCCTCGCGCGGGATGGCGCGCTCGATCCGCAGCAGCCGGCGCAGCTCCTTCACGCAGCCCGCCTCGCCGTGCACGAACGCGTGCACCCGGCCCTCGGGGAACTCCAGGGCGCGGACGGCCTCCACCAGTGCCTCGCCGACCGGCCGGTCCCCGCGGTGCAGCCAGACGATCTCCACATCGGAGTCGATCTTCTGCTCCTCCTCGGGTCCGGACACCTCAATGAAGACGCGGGCGCGGGCGCCGGCGGGCAGCGCCTCCAGGGACCGCGCGATCGCGGGCAGCGCGCTCTCGTCCCCGGCGAGCAGATGCCAGTCGGCCGCCGGGTCGGGGGCGTAGGCGCCGCCGGGGCCCATGAAGCGCACCGTCTCACCCGGCTGCACGCGGGCGGCCCACGGGCCGGCCAGGCCCTCGTCGCCGTGGACGACGAAGTCCAGGGTCAGCTCCCGCTGTTCGGGATCCCAGTCGCGCACGGTGTACGTCCGGGTCACCGGCCACTGCTGCCGCGGGAACTCCCCTCGGATCCGCTCCAGATCGAAGGGCTCCGGGTAGGTCACGCCCGCGGGGCCGAAGAGCAGTTTCACGTAGTGGTCGGTGCAGGTGTCCGCCGCGAAGTCGGCCAGGCCCTCGCCGCCGAGCACCACGCGCCGCATGTGCGGGGTCAGCCGCTCGGTGCGGAGCACCTGGGCGGTGCGGGCCTTGCGCGGCTTTCGTCCCGGACGCTCTGCCATCACGACCTCCTGCAGATTGGTTAGGTTTACCTAAGCTAGCATCTCGCCTCTACGCAACACCGCCTTCCTGAGAGCTGGATGAGGCCTTTTGCCGGAAAATTCCAGTCAAGGCCGGGCGGCGAGCGTGGTCAGCAGCCGCTGCAGGGAGCCGCCGAGCCCCCATCGCCCGGCCAGCTGCTCCAGGGCCGCCGGATCGCGCGGGGTGTGCGGCAGGGCCGTGCCGACGTCCGGCAGCGGTACGTCGTCGGCCACCCGGACCACCTTCGGGGCGACCGCCACATACGGCCGGGCCTCGTCCAGCCGCTTGCGCTGCGACGGCGTGAGCTTCGCCGCCGGGTCGTCCACCGCCGCCATGATCCCGGCCAGGTCACCGAACTCGGCGAGCAGCTTGGCGGCTGTCTTCTCGCCGATCCCGGCCACGCCCGGCAGACCGTCGCTCGGATCGCCGCGCAGCAGCGCCAGATCCGCGTACCCCCGCCCGTCCACGCCGTACTTCTCGCGCAGCACCGCCTCGTCGGTCAGCTGCAGCGTGCCGACGCCCTTCAGCGGGTACAGCACCCGGATCCCACGGGCGTCGTCCACCAGCTGGTACAGATCGCGGTCGCCGGTGACGATGTCCACCGGACCCTTGGCGCGCGCGGTGAACGTGCCGATCACGTCGTCCGCCTCGTACGGCTCGACGCCCACGCGCGCGATGCCGAGTGCGTCGAGGACGGCCTCGATGACGGGCACCTGCGGGGAGAGGGTGTCGGGCACCTCCTCCTCGTCCGGGGCGCCCTCGTGCTCCTCGGCGACCCGGTGCGCCTTGTAGGTGGGGATGAGGTCCACCCGCCACTGCGGCCGCCAGTCGGCGTCCATGCAGGCCACCAGCTGCTCCGGCCGGTGGTCCTTGACCAGCCGGTCGATGAAGTCCAGCAGCCCGCGCACGGCGTTCACCGGCGTGCCGTCCGGTGCCTTCACCGAGTCCGGCACGCCGAAATAGGCGCGGAAGTACAGCGATGCGGTGTCGAGAAGCATGAGTCGTCCGGTCACGCTCGCATCATGCCGCACGGCACTGACAGCCACCCTTCCGCCCGGAACGCGTTGCGCGATACGCATCGCCGTGAGCCCGGCCACTGAGCGGTTTGCCTCCGCTTGACCTGGGCAGGCGCCGCCACGGAGCGCGGGAGGTTGCTCTTTTCAACTGTTGGCGACTCTTCGTCTCCTGTTCTGTTCCCGAGACGAGAGGCACGCGTGCAACCGAGGCTTGAGACCGAGCACCTGTTCAAAGTGTTCGGCAGACGACCGGACGACTCGGTGCGGCGCCTGCGGCAGGGCGCCGACCGGGAGGAGCTGCGCGCCGACGGCACCACCGCCGCCGTGATCGACGCCTCCTTCCGCGTCGAGGCGGGTGAGATCTTCGTCGTCATGGGCCTGTCGGGCTCCGGCAAGTCCACCCTGCTGCGCACGCTCAACGGCCTGCTGGAGCCGACCGCGGGCAGCGTCCGCTTCGACGGCCAGGATCTGACCGAGCTGACCGCCCGCGAACTGCGCGAGCTGCGCTCGAAGAAGATCAGCATGGTGTTCCAGCACTTCGCGCTGTTCCCGCACCGCAGTGTCCGCGACAACGCCGCCTACGGCCTCTTTGTGCAGGGCGTGCCCCGCGCCGAGCGCGAGCGCCGCGCCGAAGAGGCGCTCGCCCTGTGCGGACTCGCGGGCTGGGAGGACTCCTGGCCCGACGAGCTGTCCGGCGGCATGCAGCAGCGCGTCGGCCTCGCCCGCGCCCTCGCCACCGACGCCGACCTGCTCCTCATGGACGAGTCCTTCAGCGCCCTCGACCCGCTGATCCGCCGCGACATGCAGGACCAGCTGCTGGAGCTGCAGAAGACCCTGAAGAAGACCATCGTCTTCATCACCCACGACCTCAACGAGGCCATGCGCCTCGGCGACCGCATCGCCGTCATGCGCGACGGCCGCATCGTGCAGACCGGCACCGCCGAGGACATCCTGCTGCGCCCCGCGAACGACTACGTCGCCTCCTTCATCCAGGACGTCGACCGCTCCCGCGTGCTGACGGCGGGCGCCCTCATGGACACCTCGGTCACCAGCGACGCCCCCCTCTGCGGCTGCGAGACCGCGACCCGCGACACACCGTTCACGGAACTGTGCGCGATCAGCGCCCGGCTCTCGCACCGCGTCTCGGTCGTGGACGAGGCGAACAGGGTCATCGGCGTCGTTCCCAGGCAGCGGGTGGTCGGCTTCCTCGGCGACGAGACGGCCGATCCCGCGCCCTGCGACAACCCGGACGGGAAGGTGATCGCCCGTGCCTAGGATCCACCTCGGCGACTGGGTCGACTCCGGCGTCAACTGGCTGGTCGGCCACCTCTCCTGGCTCTTCGACGCCGTCAAGACCGTCATGGAGGGCATGTACAACGGCATCGACGCCGTGCTCAGCGCCCCCGCGCCGCTGCTGATGGCCGGCATCCTCGCCGTCATCGCCTGGTGGCTGCGCGGCCTCATCGCAGGCGTCCTCGCCTTCGCCGGATTCGCGCTGGTCGACTCGCTCGACCTGTGGGACCGGGCGATGTCCACGCTCGCCCTGGTCCTGGTGGCGACCGTGATCGCGCTGGTGATCTCCCTCCCGCTGGGCATCTGGGCGGCCCGCTCCAAGGCCGTCAGCGCGGCCGTACGACCCGTCCTGGACCTGCTCCAGACGATGCCGTCGATGGTCCTGCTGATCCCGGCCATGCTCTTCTTCGGCCTCGGCACCGCCGCCGGTGTCGTCGCCACCCTGATCTTCGCGCTCGCCCCCGGCGTCCGCATGACCGAGCTGGGCATCCGCCAGGTCGACGCCGAACTGGTCGAGGCCGCCGAGGCGTTCGGCACCACCCCGCGGGACATCCTGTGGCGCGTCCAGCTGCCGCTCGCCCTGCCGACCATCATGGCCGGCGTCAACCAGGTGATCATGCTCGGCCTGTCCATGGTCGTCATCGCCGGCATGGTCGGCACCGGCGGCCTCGGCGGCGCCGTGAACGAGGCCATCGGCCAGCTCGACATCGGCTACGGCTTCGAGGCGGGCGTCGGCATCGTCGTCCTCGCCATCTACCTGGACCGGATCACCGGCGCGCTCGGCACCCAGCTCTCCCCGCTGGGCCGCAGGGCCGCCGCCAAGGCGCCCACGCGCGCGTGGACGTACCGGCCGCGCCCGGCCGTCGCCGTCATCGGCGTCGTCGTCCTCGCGCTCGTGGCGGGCGGAATGGGGATCTTCGGCTCCTCCAACGGCACCTCCGAGGCCTCCGGCACCGACGTCGGCAAGGGCAAGGAGATCAACATCGGCTACATCCCCTGGGACGAGGGCATCGCCTCGACCTTCCTCTGGAAGGAGATCCTGGAGGAGCGCGGCTTCAAGGTCACCACCACCCAGTACGCGGCCGGCCCCCTCTACACCGGCCTCGCCACCGGCCAGATCGACTTCGAGACCGACTCCTGGCTGCCCACCACCCACGCCGAGTACTGGAAGAAGTACGGCAAGCAGCTCGACGACCTCGGCCCGTGGTTCGGCCCCACCTCCCTGGAGCTGACCGTCCCGTCGTACGTGAAGGACGTGAACTCCCTGGCGGACCTGAAGGCGCACGCCTCCGAGTTCGGCGGGAAGATCGTCGGCATCGAGCCCAGCGCGGGTGAGATGGGCCTGCTCAAGAGCAAGGTCCTCAAGGCGTACGGCCTGGACGGCACGTATCAGGTGATCGACGGCTCCACCCCGGCCATGCTCGCCGAGCTCCAGCGTGCCTATGCCAAGAAGGAGCCGGTCGTCGTCACCCTGTGGTCCCCGCACTGGGCCTACAGCGACTACGACCTGAAGAAGCTCAAGGACCCCGAGGGCGCCTGGGGCAAGGGCGACGGCGTGCACACCCTCGCCCGCAAGGGCTTCGCCGGCGACAACCCGCAGGTCGGCAAGTGGCTGAAGAGCTTCTCCATGACCGAGCAGCAGCTCACGGACCTGGAGTCGCAGATCCAGAAGGCGGCCAAGGGCAAGGAGCAGGACGCCGTCCGCGGCTGGCTGCGCAAGCACCCCGGCCTGGTCGACAAGTGGGCCCCGGTCGCCAAGGACGACGCCCAGCGCCAGGCGGCCGGGTGACCTGACCTTCCCGGACCGCCCCCCGAGGGGCGGGCTGCGCCGGACGCCACCGAGCGCCCGGCGGCGGCCCGCCCCTCGCGGCGTCTTGAGGCCTGTGTCTGTACGGCAAGAATCCGGCCAACCACGTTCCGTGATGACCGTTGGCCCTCGCCTGGGTGCCTGGCCCAGCTGATCGGCATATTCACCCCTGCCCAGGCGTGCGTCCCGGGAGGGCCCGGACCCCCGTCACACTGGCGCGAACCGTGAGGTTGGGGGCTCGGCGGCATGTCGGGGATGTGTCAGGCACGTGAAACGGTTTGCCGAACATGCGTAGGGTGCAGAGAAGTCATCAGGAGGCGGCTGCCCCGACCCGGGCACCCGTACAGCGGCACTACGAGCGAGGGAGGGAGCCGGAGCGATGGGCGACCACAAAGAGCAGCCTGTGCGGGTGGGCGCGGCCGTCCGGCGGCGCCGCCGCGCCCTGGAGCTGACGCTCGCCGTCGTGGCCGAGCGCACCGGTCTCTCGGTGCCCTTCCTCAGCCAGGTCGAGAACGACCGGGCCCGCCCCAGCCGCAGCTCGCTGGAGAAGCTCGCCGACGCCCTGCGCACCACGGCCGTCGAACTCCTCGCCGCCGCCGACCCGGCGGCCAGCGTCGACGTCGTGCGTGCCGACCCGGCCGCCGAGGACGACTTCGCGCCGCGCACCCGCTCCCTGGTGCGCGGCCACCACCAGCTGCACGCCTCCGAGTTCACCGGCGACCACGACGCCGGCCGCGAGTTCCAGCACCGCAACGACGAGCTGATGTACGTCGCCCACGGCGCGGTGGAGATCGAGGCCGAGGGCCGCGCATATCGCCTCGGCCGAGGCGACACCCTGTATCTGACCGGTGGGGTCCGGCATCGCTGGCGCGCGACGGTCCCGGACACACGGGTCATCGTGGTGGCGGTGGCCGAACACATCGAAGCGGTCCAGGACCGGTCCCGTTAGTGCGGGTCGTCTCCCTCGTACCGTCCCTCACCGAGGCCGTCGCCGTGACGCTCCCCGGAGTCCTCGTCGGCGCCACCGACTGGTGCACGCACCCGGCGGACCTGGACGTCACCCGGATCGGCGGCACCAAGAACCCGGACACCGAGCGGATCCGTGCCCTCGCTCCCGATCTGGTGATCGCCAACGAGGAGGAGAACCGCGCCCCTGACCTCGATGCCCTGCGCGCCGCGGGGCTTTCGGTGCTGGTCACCGAGGTGCGCAGGGTGCCGCAGGCGTTCGCCGAGCTGGAGCGGGTGCTCAGGGCCTGCGGTGCGCGGGGACGGCCGGGCTGGCTGGCGGAGGCGGAGGAGGCCTGGGCGGCGCTGCCGCGGCCGGAGGGCCGTACGACGGCGGTCGTGCCGATCTGGCGGCGGCCCTGGATGGTCCTCGGCCGGGACACCTTCGCCGGTGACGTCCTGGCCCGGCTCGGCGTCGACCACCTGTACACCGGCCACCCCGAGCGCTACCCCCGTATCCCGCTGGAGGAGCTGCGCGCGGCCGCCCCGGACCTGGTGGTCCTCCCCGACGAGCCCTACCGTTTCACCGCCGACGACGGCCCGGAGGCCTTCCCGGGCCTGCCCTGTGCCCTGGTCAGCGGCCGGCACCTGACCTGGTACGGCCCGTCGCTGAGGGAAGCGCCACGAATGCTGGCCGAGGCGCTGCGAGCAGCTCGCCGCTGAGCAGGCCGCGTACGGTGCCGGCGGCGGCCGCCAGCCAGGCGGCGGCGAGGACGGCGTACAGCCCGACGGCCAGCCCGTCGTACACCGCCAGACCGGTGTGCCGGGCGAGAGCCATGGCGCCGGTGACACAGGTGCCCACCGGGAAGGTGAACGCCCACCAGGTCATCGCGAACCCCATGCCCTGCCGGCGGGCCCGCACCACGTGCGCGGTCGCCAGCGCCAGCCACATCAGTGCGAACCCCATCACCGGCACCCCGTACAGCACGGCGAAGACGCCGAGGCCACGGTCGTACGGAGCCGGTACGACCCCGGGTGCCACGTCCGCGATCTTGCTGACCGCGGTGGTGGACTGCCCGAGCGGACCCAGGACCAGGAACAGCGTCGGGGTGAGCGCGAGCGGCAGCGGGGTGGAGCTGATCAGCCGGGCGAAGACCAGCGGCAGCATCAGCAGGATCGCGAGCAGGCTCAGCCCGAACATCGCCAGGCACGCCAGCAGCAGGGTCCCGCGGGGTTGCCCCGCCGGCAGATACGGCACGAGCAGCGGGCCGAGCGCGGCCGACACCATGGGCGCGACCAGCGGCAGCAGCCACACCGGGGTCGCCTGCGCGGGCTCGACCCGATGCCGTACGGCCATCAGGTACGGCACCGCCACGGCGGCCGCGAGCCCGACCGCCGTACCGGCGGTGAACAGCACGGCGTCCAGGACGACCGCTGTGCCGGTGCCGATCAGGTCCCGCCCGGCGGTCAGGGCGCCGCCGCCGACCGCCAGCAGGGCCATCGACAGGCAGCCGTAGAAGGGAGCGACGGCCGGGTCGAGGAGATGGGCGCGGGCCTGGTCGCCGTGCCGGGTCCAGTGCACCGTCCGGGCCGCCAGCAGGGCCACCAGCATGATCAGGGACAGTGCCCAGGCCCCCGCGAACACCTCGCGCAGGGCTGCCGAGTGCGCGGGCAGCGCGACACCCGCGGAGCCGAGGATGGCGGTGCCCATGACGGAGGCGTACCAGTTGGGGCCCAGCTGGCGGACCTGGGAGGCGCGCGGGACGGAGGCGGTGGGCAAGGGGCGGACTACGGTGACCATGACTCCACGGTCCCGCCGCTGTCCGCCCATGACCAGGGAGTTCCTGGTTATCAGGGCATAAGCTGGTGTTATGAGTCAGGTGGAGGGGAAGCGAGAGCACACCGGATCACTGGCACACCGGGTGCCCGATCTGGCCGCACTGGAGCTGCTGCTGGCGGTGGCGCGGCTGGGCAGTCTCGGTGCGGCGGCGCGCGAGGTCGGCGTCACCCAGCCCGCTGCCAGCAGCCGGATCCGGTCCATGGAACGGCAGTTGGGGGTGGCCCTGGTCGACCGTTCGCCGCGCGGTTCCCGGCTCACGGACGCGGGCGCGCTGGTGACGGACTGGGCCCGCCGTGTGGTGGAGGCGGCGGCCGCCTTCGACGCGGGTGCGCAGGCCCTGCGCGACCGCCGGGACTCACGGCTGCGGGTGGCGGCGAGCATGACCATCGCCGAGTATCTGCTGCCCGGCTGGCTCCTCGCGCTGCACGCCGAGCGTCCCGACACGGCGGTCTCCCTGCTCGCCGGGAACTCGGCGAAGGTCGCGGAACTGCTGCTGGCCGGGGAGGCGGACCTGGGGTTCGTGGAGGGCCTGTCGGTCCCTGCGGGCCTGGACTCCGCCGTCATCGCGCGCGACCACCTGATCGTCGTCACCGCGCCCGGTCATCCCTGGGCCCGGCGCCGGCGCCCGGTGACGGCGGAGGAGCTGGCGGGCACCCCGCTGATCCTCCGCGAGCGCGGCTCCGGCACCCGGCAGGTCCTGGACGTGGCGCTCGGCGGCCTCGCCCGCCCCTTGATCGAGCTGTCCTCCACCACGGCGGTCAAGGCATCAGCGGTCAGCGGTGCGGGCCCCTCGGTCCTCAGCGAGCTGGCGGTGGGGGAGGAGCTGGCGATGCGACGCCTGGTCAGCATCCCGGTGGACGGCGTCTCCTTGCGCCGAGATCTGCGCGCGGTCTGGCCGACGGGGCATCGACCGACAGGTCCGGCACGGGAGTTGCTGTCGCTGACACGGGGGTGACGGGGCGCGGTGCTGCCGCCGGCCAAGGGGGCTTTTCGCTTGCCCGCGCTTGCGGGGTGCCGCTTCTGTGGGACGGGCGCCGCCCCAGCGGCACGACTGCCCGCAGCGGCGGCGGTACTTCGAAGCGGGCGGTGCTGCAGCTCCCCGAGGGGCGCGGGGCTGTATCGATATGCGGCTCCGCCGCGTGGGCGCGACCGGCCACCACGTACCCGCACCCGGCAGACGGCCACAAGCCCGACGGCGCCACCCCGCCCGCCGCAGGCGCCCGCACCGAAAATCCCTGGCCAGCCGGCCGACCAGCCCGGCACCATGCCGACATGACCGTCACCGCCCCGCCCGCCGCAGGCGCCCGCACCCCCTGGGAAGACCTCCCCTCCGCCGTCCGAGACGCCGTAGGCGAGATGCTCGGGGCGCCGGTCGTACGGTCGCAGACACAGCGCGGCGGTTTCTCGCCCGGCGTGGCCGCACGGGTGCGGACCGCCGCGGGCGGCACCGGTTTCGTCAAGGCGGTGAGCGGCGAAGCCAATCCGCACAGCCCCGGCCTGCACCGCCGGGAGGCCCGGATCGCCGCCGCGCTCCCGGCCGCCGTACCCGCCCCCCGGCTGCTCGGGACCTACGACGACGGCACCTGGGTGGCGCTGGTCTTCGAGGAGGTGGCCGGGCGCCAGCCGCACGTGCCCTGGCGGCCGGACGAGTTGGGCCGGGTGCTCGACGCCGTGACCGTGCTCGGCCGCACCGCAACCCCGTGCCCGCTGGACGTCCCGGCCGTCGCCGAGGACCTGGCGGACGCCTTCAGCGGCTGGCGCCGGCTGCTCGACGGCGAAGCCGGTGATGTGCGCGACCGGCTCGGTGTCTGGACCGCCGGGCATCTGTCCGACCTCGCCGCGCTGGAGGCCCGGTGGGCCGAGGGCGCCTCGGGGGACACCCTGGCCCATGCCGACCTGCGCGCGGACAACGTGCTGCTCACGGACGACGGGGGCGTCGCCTTCGTGGACTGGCCGCACGCCCTGCGCGCCGCGCCCTGGTTCGACCTTCTCGTCATGCTGCCGTGCGTGCGGGCGCAGGGCGGGCCCGATCCGGAGGAGGTGTTCACCGCGCACCCGCTGGGCCGCGACGCCGCCCCGGACGCCGTGACCGCCGCTCTGGCCGGTCTCACCGGCTACTTCCTGCGCAGCTCCCTGAACCCGGCACCGCCGGGCCTGCCCACCCTGCGCCCCTTCCAGCGCGCCCAGGGCGACGCGGCCCTGGAGTGGCTCAGAAAGCGGCTGTGATCCAGTCCGGGGCCAGGGCTGTCCGGGGCCGGGACTACGGCCGTCCGGCCATGCCCCGTGCGGCTGCTGTGACCAGGGCCGACATCACCCGCAGGTCCTCGCCCATCTCGGGGTGCCACTGCACGCCCAGCACCCAGCCCCGGTCCGCGGGCAGTTCGACCGCCTCCACCGTGCCGTCCGCCGCGTAGGCCGACGGCACCAGTCCCGCGCCGAGCCGGTCCACGGCCTGGTGGTGGTAGGTGGGCACGGTCGTCTCCTCCGGGACGATCCCGGCGTACAGGGTCCCCGGTACCGGCTTCACCGGGTGGCCGCCGAACACGCCGACCACCTCCGCGTGCCCCTCCAGGTGCTGGACCAGCGTGCCGCCGAGCGCCACGTTCAGCAGTTGCATGCCCCGGCAGATGCCCAGCACCGGCATTCCGGCGTCCAACGCGGCCTCGATCAGGGCCAGTTCCCAGGTGTCGCGGGCCACGGCGGGCGGACCCGTTCGGGGCTCGCGCTCGGCGCCGTACCGGGCCGGGTCCACGTCCGGGCCGCCCGCGATGACCAGCCCGTCCAGCCGGGCCACGGTCTCCGCCGCGCTCTCGGGCACGTCCGGCGGCAGCATGCAGGCCAGCCCGCCGGCCCGCTGCACCAGCCGTGGATAGCCGGCCGGCAGCAGCGCCGCGTCCAGCTCCCACACGCCCCAGCGCGCGCCGGACTCCAGATATGTGCTCACGCCGATCAGTGGCCGTACGGTCATGCTGCCCTCCCCGGCAGTCAAAGGTTCACCGTCACACCTTTGCAGAGCGCGCTTATGCCAGGAAGCCCCGCAGCAGCGCCGCCGTGCCCGCGCAGTGCTCGCGCATCATCTCCCGAGCGCCGTCCGCGTCCCCGTCCAGCACCGCCTCCACCAGCGCGCTGTGCTGGCGCTGCGAGTGCTCCAGGTTGCGTACCAGCAGCGGGATGCAGTCCAGCAGGTCGTTCACCGTGGCCCGGACCGCCGCGTACTGCGCGGTCAGGGAGGGGGAGCCGCACAGCTCGGCCAGTGTCAGGTGCAGCAGCGTGTCCAGGCGGCGGTAGTCGGCGAGCGGGGCGTCGTGCGTGCGGGCCAGCGCCTCGCGCAGCCGGTCCGCCTGCTCGGCCGTCAGTCCGTGCGCCGCACACAGGCCGGCCGCGCCCACCTCCAGGACCTCGCGGAACCGGAGTACGTCCTCGATGTCGACCGACGCGATCCGCCGCCGTAGCTCGTCCTCGCCGCCTGCGTCCGTGCGCGGCAGGACGAACGTTCCGCCGTAGCGCCCGCGCCGCGCCTCCACCAGCCCCTGGTCCTGGAGCACCTTCAGCACCTCGCGCAGCGTCACCCGGCTGATCCCGAGCCGCTCCGCCAGCTCCCGCTCGGCCGGCAGCCGCTCACCGCCCGGCACCAGGCCGAGCCGCACGACCTGGAGGATCTGCTCCAGTGCCTCCTCGAAGCCGTTGCCCGCCCGCACCGGACGCAGCACCGGAGCGAGCCCGTCGACCCCCGGCGTATGCGTCCCCTGCCACTCCGTCTCCCGCGACATTCGCCGTACCCCCTTCCCAAGCAATGGTTCTGAGCAATACCTTATGGCTCCCGGCCCGGCCGAAAAAGCGCGAAGGCGCCGAAGGAGGCTCTCCCGTGGCAGACCGCACACCCCCGCTCGGCGTCGAGGAACTGCACGCCCTCGTCGCGAGCGGTGAGATCGACACTGTCGTCCTGGCCTTCCCCGATATGCAAGGGCGCCTCCAGGGCAAGCGGTTCGCCGCCCGCTTCTTCCTCGACGAGGTCCTGCACCACGGCACCGAGGGCTGCAACTACCTCCTCGCCGTCGACACCGAGATGAACACCGTCGACGGCTACGCGATGTCCTCCTGGGACCGCGGCTACGGCGACTTCGCCATGCGTCCCGACCTGTCGACCCTGCGCCGTATCCCCTGGCACCCCGGCACCGCCCTGCTCGTCGCGGACCTCGCCTGGAACGACGGCTCCCCGGTCGTCGCCGCGCCCCGCCAGATCCTGCGCCGGCAGCTGGAACGGCTCGCCGAGCTGGGCTACAGCGCCCAGGTCGGCACCGAGCTGGAGTTCATCGTCTTCAAGGACAGCTACGAGGCGGCCTGGGACGCGGGCTACCGGGGGCTCACGCCCGCCAACCAGTACAACATCGACTACTCCATCCTCGGCACCGGCCGCATCGAGCCCCTGCTGCGCCGACTGCGCAACGACATGGCCGGCGCCGGCCTCACCGTCGAGTCGGCCAAGGGCGAGTGCAACCCCGGCCAGCACGAGATCGTCTTCCGCTACGACGAGGCCCTCGTCACCTGCGACCAGCACGCGCTGTACAAGACCGGCGCGAAGGAGATCGCCGCCCAGGAGGGCGTCTCGATCACCTTCATGGCCAAGTACAACGAGCGCGAGGGCAACTCCTGTCACATCCACCTCTCCCTCGCCGGCGCCGACGGCAACAACGCCATGGCCGGAGACGGCCCCGGCGGCATGTCCGACGTCATGCGGCACTTCCTCGCCGGACAGCTCGCCGCACTGCGCGACTTCTCGCTCCTCTACGCCCCGAACATCAACTCCTACAAGCGGTTCCAGCCGGGCTCCTTCGCCCCCACCGCCGTGGCGTGGGGCCACGACAACCGCACCTGCGCCCTCCGCGTGGTCGGCCACGGCCGGTCCCTGCGCTTCGAGAACCGCCTCCCCGGCGGCGATGTGAACCCCCATCTCGCCGTCGCCGGACTCGTCGCGGCCGGCCTGTACGGCATCGAGCAGAAACTCGAACTGCCCGAGCCCTGCCCCGGCAACGCCTACACCGCCGGCCTCGCACACGTCCCGACCACCCTGCGCGAGGCAGCCGAGCTGTGGGAGAACAGCCCCATCGCGAAGGCGGCCTTCGGCGACGAGGTGGTCGCGCACTACGCCAACATGGCGCGCGTCGAGCTGGAGGCCTTCGACGCCGCGGTCACCGACTGGGAGCTGCGCCGCTCCTTCGAACGCCTGTGAACCAGCCTGTGAAAGGTCAATTCGTGTCCGACTCAGACGAGTTGAGGGTCCTCAACCCCGCCACGGAAGAGGTCCTGGCCACCGTGCCCGCCGCGAGCGCGGAGGACGTGGCCGCCGCCGTCGTACGGGCCGTCCGCGCCCAGCGCGGATGGGCCGCACTCGCCCCCGCCGACCGGGCTCGGCTGCTCCGCCGTTTCGCGGACGTGGTCGACGCCCACACCGAGGAACTCGCCCAGCTGGAGGTCCGCGAGGCCGGGCACACCGTCGGCAACGCGCGCTGGGAGGCGGGCAACGCCCGCGACCTGCTGCTGTACGCGGCCGGCGGCGCCGAACGCATCCTCGGCCAGCAGATCCCCGTGCCCGGCGGCTGGAACATCACCTTCCAGGAGCCGTTGGGTGTCGTCGGAGTGATCGCCCCCTGGAACTTCCCCATGCCGATCGCCGCCTGGGGCTCCTTCCCGGCGCTCGCGGCCGGCAACGCGGTCGTCCTCAAGCCCGCCGAGACCACCCCGCTCACCGCGCTCCGCCTCGCCGAACTCGCCCTGGAGGCGGGTCTGCCCGAGCACGTCTTCCAGGTGCTGCCCGGCTACGGCCACATCGCCGGACGCGCCCTGGTGGACCACCCGGACATCGCCAAGATCGTGTTCACCGGCTCCACCCGCACCGGCCGCGAGGTCATGGAGCGCTGTGCCCGCCTGGTCAAACCGGTCACCCTGGAACTCGGCGGCAAGAGCCCCAACGTCGTCTTCGCCGACGCCGACCTCACCGCCGCCCTCGACCCGTTCTCGTTCCTGGACAACTCCGGCCAGGACTGCTGCGCCCGCACCCGCATCCTGGTCCAGGAGTCCCGCTACGACGAGGCCCGCGAGTTCCTCGCCGACGCGCTGGCCAATGTCGTCGTGGGCGACCCGGCCGACGAGAAGACGCAGATGGGTCCGCTGATCTCCGGTCAGCAGCTGGAGCGCGTACGGTCCTACGTCCCCGCGGACGCCCCGGCCCTGCGCGGCAGCGCCCCTGACGGCCCCGGCTTCTGGTTCCCGCCGACCGTCCTCACGGGGGAGCGGCACGACAGCGCGGCGGCCCGCGAGGAGATCTTCGGCCCGGTCGCCGTCCTCCTCCCTTTCACCGACGAGCAGGACGCGATCCGCCTCGCCAACGACACTCCCTACGGCCTCTCCGGCTCCCTGTGGACCCGGGACCTCGGCCGCGCCCTGCGCCTCTCCCAGGCCGTCCGCGCGGGCAACCTGTCCGTCAACTCCCACTCCAGCGTCCGCTACTGGACCCCGTTCGGCGGCTTCAAGCAGTCCGGCCTCGGCCGCGAACTGGGCCCCGACGCCCTGACCGCCTTCACCGAAACCAAGAACGTCTTCATCAGCGACGTCTCCCACAGCACGGAGGGCCCCGCACAGTGACCGCAGAATCTGTTTGCCGCCGCCTGGTCGGCCGTACCGCCGTCGTCACCGGAGCCGGCAGCGGCATCGGCCTCGCCACCGCCCGCCGGCTCGCCTCCGAGGGCGCCCACGTGATCTGCGCGGACGTGGACGAGGCCCGCGGCAAGGCCGCCGCCGACGAGGTGGGCGGACTCTTCGTGAAGGTCGACGTCACCGACCCCGAGCAGGTCGAGGCGCTGTTCAAGACGGCGTACGACACCTACGGCAGCGTCGACATCGCCTTCAACAACGCCGGAATCTCCCCGCCCGACGACGACTCCATCCTGGAGACCGGCCTGGAGGCCTGGAAGCGCGTCCAGGAGGTCAACCTCACCTCCGTCTACCTGTGCTGCAAGGCCGCCATCCCCTATATGCGCCGGCAGGGCAAGGGCTCCATCATCAACACCGCGTCCTTCGTGGCGCGGATGGGCGCGGCCACGAGCCAGATCTCGTACACCGCCTCCAAGGGCGGCGTGCTGGCCATGTCCCGCGAGCTGGGCGTGCAGTTCGCCCGCGAGGGCATCCGCGTGAACGCCCTGTGCCCGGGCCCGGTCAACACCCCGCTCTTGCAGGAGCTGTTCGCGAAGGACCCGGAGCGGGCCGCGCGGCGTCTCGTCCACATCCCGGTCGGCCGGTTCGCCGAGGCCGAGGAGATCGCCGCCGCCGTCGCCTTCCTGGCCAGCGACGACTCCTCCTTCGTCAACGCCACCGACTTCCTGGTGGACGGCGGCATCGCGGGCGCGTACGTCACGCCGCTGTAGAGCCACGGCCCGTCAGAGGAAGGTGTGCCCCTCACCCCGGTAGGTCGGTACGGTCGCGGTCACCGCGTTCCCCTCGACGAGATGCAGCTTCTCGAACCGCTCACACAGCTCGCCCGCCTTGGCGTGCCGGAACCACACCTTGTCGCCGATGAGGAGGTCGTCGGCGGGCGAGCCCAGCAACGGGGTCTGCACCTCGCCGGGGCCTTCCTGCGGGTCGTACCTCAGGCCCTCGGGCAGGTACGGCACCGGCAGCCGGTCGGGACCGGCCGCACCGGAGGCCGGATACCCGCCGCCGAGCACGGTGACCACCCCGACACCCGGCCGTCGCACGACGGGCTGGGCGAACAGGGCCGCCGGGCGGCCGGTGAAGGACGTGTAGTTGTCGAAGAGCCGCGGCACATACAGCCCCGAACCGGCCGCGATCTCGGTCACGGCGTCCTCGGCGGCGGTGTGCTGCACACTGCCCGTGCCACCGCCGTTGACGAACTCCAGGCCGGGTACGACGGCCCGCACCGCACGCACGACCGCGGCCCGCCGCTCGGCCAGTTCCCGGCGGGCCGCCGCCTGCATCAGCCGGATGGCCCGCGACCGCAGCGGCCGCCCGGCCAGCGAGTCCCCGACCCCCGCGATATGCCCCTCGTACGCCATGATCCCCACCAGCCGGAATCCCGGCCGCCGGGCCACCGAGCCGGCCAGCTCGGCGAGTTGGGCGGGGGAGCGCAGCGGAGAGCGCAGGGCCCCGACCCGGACCCGGCCGCCCAGCAGCTTCAGCGAGGTGTCCAACTCCAGGCAGACCCGGATGAGTTCACGCCCGCCGTCGCGGGCCGCGTCGATGAGGTCGAGGTGCGCC
This sequence comes from Streptomyces roseochromogenus subsp. oscitans DS 12.976, assembly GCF_000497445.1. Taxonomy (NCBI): domain Bacteria; kingdom Bacillati; phylum Actinomycetota; class Actinomycetes; order Kitasatosporales; family Streptomycetaceae; genus Streptomyces; species Streptomyces roseochromogenus. The sequence continues at coordinate 7,818,400 of NZ_CM002285.1, forward strand.
GGATCGTCCACCATCACGGTCACCGCACCGGCGAGCTTGGGATCGGCGGCCAGTTCAGCGAAGCCGCTCCGGTCGGCGGACGGATAGGCCAGCAGGATGTCGTCGAACCCGGAACGGACGAGCCACAGCGACTCGGCCAGGGTGAACGACATGATGCCCTGGAAGCCGTCCTTGGCCAGAGCCCGCTCCAGCAGGGCCCGGCAGCGCACGGACTTGCTGGCGATTCGGACCGGCTTGCCCGCGGCCCGGCGGACGAGATCGGCCGCGTTGGCGTCGAAGGCGTCCAGGTCCACGATCGCGAGAGGGGCGTCGAGATGGGCGGTGGCCCGGTCGTAACGGGCCCGATCAGCGGCACGCGCAGTCATGACGGAAGCGTGCCAGACAGGATTACCGCAGGGTAGGGGGACGTTCCGGGCAGATGCCCCGCCGCCCCGGACTGGTTCTGATTCCGGCCCCGACAACCCGTAGAGTGACGCGCACGTACGGCGGAACGCGCCCGGCCGCTTCACCTGAACCGGGATGCCGGTCCGGCCGTACGGGTATGCGTGCCCGGACGGAGCTTCCACCCCGGGCGCGGCCGAGCAGCGCAGCGGCCCGCGTACGCGAAGACGCACCGGGCACGAGGAAACGGGGGGTGCATGAGCACGGAAGCGCGCCAAGCCCCGGTGCCACCTCGGCCATCGGCTCCGCCGGGTGCGTCGTCCGCGCAGGGTGCGTCGTCCTCGCAGGCTCAGCCGGGCCGGTCGACT
>NZ_CM002285.1:7820193-7824296 GCF_000497445.1 Streptomyces roseochromogenus subsp. oscitans DS 12.976
GAAACCACCGCCCGGCTGCGCCCCGTACCCGCGACGGAGCCGGCGGCCGCGGAGACCACGACGCGACTCCGCCCGGTTTCCGACTCCCCGAAAGCGGCTCCTCCCAGGCCCTCTTCCTCCCTGCCCCCGCAGGAGACGACCGCCTGGAGCCCCCTGGCACCCGCCCACCCGGTCAGCCCGCATGCGCCGGACCCCGCGTGGTCCTGGAGCACCGCCGCCGCGCGGCCCGTCATCTCGTTCGGGCAGCCCGAGGCCTTCCACGAGCGGGCCCGGCACCTGGTGGGCCCCCGCACCGCCGCCGCGGCCGCCTGTCTCGTGCTCGGTCTCGGTCTCATCGGCGGTGCCGTGACAGGGAGTTGGATCACCGACGACGACGCGGACGCCGCCTCCGGGGACCACTTCGCCACCGCCGGCACGCTCTGGCACAACGTCCCCGTCGACCAGCTGTTCCCGCCCACCGTCCAGGGCACGGGTGCCGGACCCGGCGGCGCCGACCGCACCTGGACCCGGATCGCCGTCGCCCCGGACAGCGGCTGCGCCGGCGCCTTCGACCCGCTGCTGTCCAAGGTCCTCGCCCCCGTCGGCTGCCAGCGGCTGCTGCGCGCCACCTACACCGACGCCACCCAGAGCTATGTCACCACCGTCGGGCTGCTGTTCACCAAGGCCGACCCCGCCGCCATGTCCGCGCTCGCCCACCGCTTCCGTACCGAGGCCCTGGACCGGCGGGCCGACCTGATGCCCCGCCCGTACGCGGCCAAGGGCACCCCCGCGGCCGGCTTCGGCGACAAGCAGCGCGCCTCCTGGACCATCTCCGTCCTCACCGACGCCCCCGTCGTCGGCTACGCCGTCTCCGGCTGGGCCGACGGCCGCAGCGTCGACCAGCCCCAGCCCGCCGCCGACGCCGTCAGCGCCGAGGCCACCACCGCACCGGCACAGGCCGGGCTCGGCAACGAGGCCCAGGGTCTGGCCGACCGCATCGAACGGCGGCTGCGCCAGAGCATCGGAACGGCCACGGAGAAGTCCTCATGAGGCGATCGATACCCGGGCGCCGCCACGTGGCACCGGCCGGAGCCGCGCTGAGCGTGCTGCTCGCCGGCGCCCTCGCCCTGCTGCCGGCCACCGCGGCCCACGCCGACGGGATCCGCGCCCAGCAGTGGGCCCTGTCCGCGCTGCACCTGGACGAGGCCTGGCGCACCACCAAGGGCCGGGGCGTCACCGTCGCCGTCCTGGACACCGGCGTCGAGGCCGACCACCCCGACCTCGCCGGAAACGTCCTGCCCGACAAGGACATGATCGGCTTCGGGGCCGGGCCGGGCGACCGCACCTGGGCCCGGCACGGCACCGCCATGGCCGGCATCATCGCCGGGCACGGCCATGGCCCCGGCAACTCCGCCGGTGTCATGGGCGTCGCCCCCGAGGCGAAGATCCTGCCCGTCCGGGTGATCCTGGAGGACAACGACCCCGCCCGCACCAAGGCCCGCACCACCCGGGGCAACGCCCTCGCCGACGGCATCCGCTGGGCCGCCGACCACGGCGCCGACGTCATCAACCTCTCCCTCGGCGACGACTCGGACTCCGCGCACCCCGAGCCGAGCGAGGACGAGGCCGTGCAGTACGCCCTGAAGAAGGGCGTGGTGGTCGTCGCCTCCGCGGGCAACGGCGGCGACAAGGGCGACCACATCTCCTACCCGGCCGCCTATCCCGGCGTCATCGCCGCCACCGCCGTCGACCGCTACGACACCCGCGCCTCCTTCTCCACCCGCCGCTGGTACGCGGCGGTCAGCGCGCCCGGCGTCAACGTGGTCATCGCCGACCCCGACCACAAGTACTACTCGGGCTGGGGCACCTCGGCAGCCTCCGCCTTCGTCTCCGGCGCGGCGGCCCTGATCAAGGCCGCGCACCCCACCCTGAGCCCGGTCCAGATCAAGAAGCTGCTGGAGGACACCGCCGATGATCCGCCGGTCGGCGGCCGGGACGACTCCCGCGGCTTCGGCATGATCGACCCGGCGGCCGCGCTGCAGGCGGCCGGCCGGATCCAGCCGCAGAGCCTGCGCGTCTCGTCGTACGACAAGAAGTACTTCGGCGCCGGCCCGGACGCCCCCGAGGCAACCTCCTCGACCGCCGACTGGGCGGGCCCACTGGCCGGCGGCACCGGCGGGGTCCTCCTGGTGGCGGGCGTGGTGCTGTGGCGGGGCCGCAGGGAATCGGCCTGAGGCACGTCCGGGCGCTCCGGCCGGTGAGCCCGAGCCGAACGCCCGATCGCCCAGAGCCTGTGTCATATCCCCGGCCGGGCGCGCGACGCCTGGCACGCACTCCCCCAGAGGGGGCACCCCCCATCGAGGGCGCTCCGGCGCCTTGGATCGCACGCGCCCCCACCCTCGGCTTCGCTCGAGCGGGGGCCCCGGACGCCGCGCGCTGATCCGACCGGGGATGTGACACAGGCTCCCAGGCGGCCGGACGCCCGGTCACGCGTCGGCGAACGCCGACACCGCCGCCTTCGCCGCCGCCTCCACCAGTGCGATGCCCCGCGCCTGGCTCTCGGTGCCCTTCGAGAGCACCGCCACCAGGTAGTCGGTGCCGTCCACCGTCACCCGGCCGATGCTGTTCACGTCCCACAGGCCCGTCGTACCGCGCGCCAGCCAACCGTTCTTCAACGCCCATGAGTTGCTGCCCGCGGCGACGGCCGACACCCCCCACCGCTGGTCCGCCTCGACCGACTCCATCAGACCCTGCACATAGGTCCGGGAGGCCGCGCTCAGCTCGGAATCCGCGCTGAACACCTGCTGGAGCAGGACGAGTTGGTCCGCGGCCGTGGTCTGCGTCAGCCCCCACAGCTCGCCGTCGCCCCCCGAGGTCGCGGTCAGCCCGAAGCGTCTGTTCGCCGCGTCCAGGCCGTCCGCCCCGCCGATCGAGTGCCACAACGCCGTCGCGGACGCGTTGTCGCTGTTCTCGATCATCTTCGTGGCGTACACCTGCTCGGCCGCCGTCAACTGCCGGTCCGCGTCCTGCGCCTGGAGCAGCAGCGCGGCCAGGATGTCGACCTTGACGATGCTCGCCGTGTCGAACGCCGCGTCCCCGTACCCGGCGCTCTCCCCGGAGTCCACCGCCAGCACCGCCGCCGACACCCGAGCCCCGGACGGCACGTTCACCGCCGTCATCGCCTTGCTCAGCAGCGCGTCGCGGTCCACCGCCGGCTCTGTCACGGAGGCCTCCTCACCCGCCCCGGCCGAGACGGAGACCGAGGGCGCCGCCGACGACGATACGGCCGCGGTCCCCGCGTGCGCCCGCGCCCTCACATACGCGGTGGCGCCGGCTGTCACCCCGCCCACGGCGACCACCGCGAGCGCGGCGTACAGCAGCGGACGGCGCCGGGACGGGCGCGCACGACGGCTACGACGGCCATGACGGCCACGGCGGGCTCTGGAAGACTCCATGCCCGCGATGCTTCGGGCGGGGACTGTGTGCCGCGTCGGACGGACATGAGACGGCGATCAGGGAACGCTGAGATTCCGGTGAGGGCTCCCGTGCGAAGGCCGGTGAAGGCTCTCGTGCAGGGGGCCGGTGACGTGCCTATAGGGTCGGTGACCGTGGCGAACAAGAACATTCCCGACCCCGGCTTCTCCGACGACGACGGCTCCGCCGACCCCCGGCTGAGCGCCGCGCTCGCCGCTTGGGCCGAGGACCGCGGCGCCCTCGGGCCGGTCCTGGAGGCGCTGAAGGGCGCCCGCCTGCTCGTCCCGGTCGTCGCCGTGCTCGGCGAGGTCGAGGAGGACGAGAAGGGGCTGCGTCGCGAGAAGACCAGCGACATGGCCGTACCCACCCTGAAGGCCGGCCACCGCACCGCCCTGCCCGCCTTCACCTCCACCGACTCCCTCGCCCGCTGGGACCCCGCGGCCCGCCCGGTCGCCGTACCGCTGCACCAGGCGCTGCAGGCCGCCGCCCACGAGAAGGCCGACACGGTCGTCCTGGACCTCGCAGGACCGGTGCCGTTCGAGCTGACCGGCCCGGCGCTGCGCGCCCTCGCCGAGGGCCGCACCAGCACCGAACCGCTCGCCGACCCGGCCGTGGTCGAGGCGGTCCGTACGGCCGTGGCGGCGGAGCCC
>NZ_CM002285.1:7824321-7856606 GCF_000497445.1 Streptomyces roseochromogenus subsp. oscitans DS 12.976
CGACCTGGCACTGCTGCCGGCCGGGACCACGCCTCCGGGCGAGCCCCTGTACGTGAAGGGATGACTCAGCCGTAGACCGGGCCGGTGTACTTCTCGCCCGGCCCCTGGCCCGGCTCGTCCGGGACGATCGACGCCTCGCGGAACGCCAGCTGCAGCGACTTCAGGCCGTCGCGCAGCGGGGCCGCGTGGAAGGAGCTGATCTCGGTCGCGCTCGCGTCCAGCAGGCCGGCGAGCCCGGTGATCAGCTTGCGGGCCTCGTCCAGGTCCTTGTACTTCTCGCCCTCCTCGCTCAGCCCGAGCTTCACGGCGGCGGCGCTCATCAGGTTGACGGCGACCGTCACGATCACCTCGACGGCGGGGACCTCGGCGATGTCCCGGGTCATCGCGTCGAAGTCGGGATTGTCAGCGGGGTTCTCAGGAGGGGTCTGGCTCATGCCCCACACGATAAGCGGTGCGGGCTCACGTCCTCCGATTAGCCCTTCCTGGACGGTGCTGCTAACCTTTTGTAACGACCGGCTGGACATGCCCTGTGAACAACTGGGCGTCCGGCCCACAAGTGGAGGCTCCGATCTCCCACCTGACCGTCCTCCGGGACGGCGGGTCACCCGGTCAGGCGGCCACCATCGTTCCGTACGGACGATGGAGTCGCCCGAAAGCGCGCCCCGCGGCATCGCGGCGGTGCTCCGGTAGTGTGTTGGAGCCCCGCCTGTGATCGTCCGGGGCATTTTTTGTGCTTCGGCGCGGTTAGGTCTAACGAAAAGAGACATACGCGGCTGTCCGCCAGACAACCGTGTGGTGCTACCGAGGAGGATCCATCAGCGCCGAGCCCCGCATCAACGACCGGATTCGCGTTCCCGAGGTGCGACTTGTCGGTCCCAGTGGCGAGCAGGTGGGCATTGTCCCGCTCGCTAAGGCACTGGAGCTTGCGCAGGAGTACGACCTGGACCTGGTCGAGGTCGCGGCGAACGCCCGTCCGCCCGTGTGCAAGCTCATGGACTACGGGAAGTTCAAGTACGAGTCGGCCATGAAGGCCCGTGAAGCGCGCAAGAACCAGGCGCACACGGTCATCAAGGAGATGAAGCTCCGGCCGAAGATCGACCCGCACGACTATGACACCAAGAAGGGTCACGTCGTACGGTTCCTCAAGCAGGGCGACAAGGTCAAGATCACGATCATGTTCCGTGGTCGCGAGCAGTCCCGGCCCGAGCTGGGCTACCGACTGCTGCAGCGCCTCGCGGAGGACGTCCAGGACCTCGGTTTCGTCGAGTCGAACCCGAAGCAGGACGGCCGCAACATGATCATGGTCCTCGGTCCGCACAAGAAGAAGACCGAGGCCATGGCCGAGGCCCGACAGGCGCAGGAAGCCCGCAAGGCGGAGGCGAAGGCCAACCCCGGTCGTTCGCAGAACCCTGCCGAGGCTGAGGCGTCCGCCGAGGAGCCCGCCGAGGCGTGATCCCGGGGGACCCCGGTCCCCAAGGATGTAATCGATACAAGAGCGACGCTCCACCGTGCCCGGTTTCGCGACCGGGCACCGGAGCGCCACCGACGAGGAGATAACGGCGCTATGCCGAAGAACAAGTCGCACAGCGGTGCCAGCAAGCGCTTCAAGATCACCGGCTCCGGCAAGGTGCTGCGCGAGCGCGCCGGCAAGCGCCACCTGCTCGAGCACAAGTCGTCCCGCGTCACGCGTCGCCTCACCGGCAACGCCGAGATGGCCCCGGGCGACGCCGCGAAGATCAAGAAGCTTCTCGGCAAGTGATGTACCCGGCGCTCGTCACCCTCTGAGCGCCGTACGTCAGGACCGGGACCCAGTCGTTTCCGGGTCGTGTGAGCACCCCCACGACCCCGCTACAAGGAGTTAACAAGTGGCACGCGTCAAGCGGGCAGTCAACGCCCACAAGAAGCGCCGGGCGATCCTCGAGCAGGCCTCCGGCTACCGCGGTCAGCGTTCGCGTCTGTACCGCAAGGCCAAGGAGCAGGTCACCCACTCGCTGGTCTACAACTACAACGACCGCAAGAAGCGCAAGGGCGACTTCCGTCAGCTGTGGATCCAGCGCATCAACGCCGCTGCCCGCGCCAACGGCATCACCTACAACCGCTTCATCCAGGGCCTGAAGGCCGCGAACGTCGAGGTCGACCGCAAGATCCTGGCCGAGCTGGCCGTGAACGACGCGAACGCGTTCGCCGCGCTCGTCGAGGTCGCGCAGAAGGCGCTGCCGTCGGACGTCAACGCGCCGAAGGCAGCGTGACGCTGCGCTGGCTTCAGCCGACGTGACTGTAGGACCCGCAGGCTTTCATGGCTTGCGGGTCCTGTTGTTGGGGGCCCTCCGTAGTCGCTCGGCTGCGGGTGCGTGGGGGCTTGTCGCGCCCACGCGGCGGAGCCGCACATTGACACCGTCCCGCGCCCCTCAGCGGGGCGCTGCAGCTCAGCGGCGTCACTTAAGAGAAGACTTTGAAGGTGAAGGACAGGATGCCCACCCCTGAGCTGATCTCCCCCCGCTCCGCCCGTGTCAGCGCAGCGCGGCGGCTTGCCAAGCGGAACTTCCGGGGGAAGGACCGGCTGTTTCTCGCGGAGGGGCCGCAGGCCGTCAGGGAGGCGGCTGGGCATCAGGCCGGTGGCATCCCCACCCTGGTCGAACTGTTCGCCACGGTCGAGGCCGCGGAGCGGTACGCCGACATCATCGGCGAGGCCCGCACCGCCGGCGCCCGGGTGCATCTCGCCTCCGAGGACGTCATCGCCGACATCTCCACCACCGTCACCCCGCAGGGGCTGGTCGGGGTGTGCCGGTTCCTGGACACGCCGTTCGAGGAGATCCTCGCCGCCCGGCCGAAGCTGGTCGCCGTGCTGGCCCATGTGCGCGACCCCGGCAACGCCGGGACCGTGCTGCGGTGTGCCGACGCCGCCGGTGCCGAGGCCGTCGTACTCACCGACGCCTCCGTCGACCTCTACAACCCCAAGGCCGTGCGCGCCTCCGTCGGCTCCCACTTCCATCTGCCCGTCGCCGTCGGTGTGCCCGTCGAGCGGGCCGTGGCCGGGCTGAAGGGCGCCGGCGTGCGGATCCTCGCCGCCGACGGTGCCGGGACCGACGATCTGGACGACGAACTCGACAAGGGCACCATGGGCGGGCCGACCGCCTGGCTGTTCGGCAACGAGGCCTGGGGGCTGCCGGAGGAGACCCGCGCGCTCGCCGACGCCGTCGTCCGCGTGCCCATCCATGGAAAGGCCGAGAGCCTGAACCTGGCGACGGCCGCCGCCGTATGTCTTTACGCATCGGCCCGTGCACAACGCGCCAACGGAGGGTGCCGCACCGTCACCCAGAGCTAGTAGGGTGACCAGCTCGGGGCCCTGCGCCGTCTGAGAGGTGGGGTACGGGGATGAGTGTGGCCGGCATGAGCACCGCGCCGGGGGGACCGGAGGGACGGGACGCGCGGCGGGTATCCGTGTCCCGGTACGGCGATCATGCGGAGCTCGACCCCGACCAGCTGCCCGACGGCCTCGTCGTCGCCGACGAGCACGGCCGGGTCGTCTGCTTCAACGCCGCCGCCGGCCGGATCACCGCCGTACGCGCCGCCGACGCCCTCGGGCAGCCGCTGGAGAAGGCGCTGCCGTTAGAGGATCTGGAGGGGCGGCGGTGGTGGCAGCTCACCGATCCCTATGGGGGGCTCGCCATCCGGGTACGGCAGCCGGAGCGGAATCTGCTGCTGCCGGGAGGGCGGGAGGTGCTCGTCTCCGCCCGGTACATCCGGGCCGAACCCCTCGGGCCGGTCCAGCGCGTCGTCGTCTGTCTGCGGGACACCGAGGCCCGCCGCCGTACCGAGCGCAGCCACGCCGAGCTGATAGCGACGGTCGCCCATGAGCTGCGCTCGCCCCTCACCTCCGTGAAGGGCTTCACCGCCACGCTCCTCGCCAAGTGGGAACGCTTCACCGACGACCAGAAGCGGCTGATGCTGGAGACCGTCGACGCCGACGCCGACCGGGTCACCCGCCTCATCGCCGAGCTGCTGGACATCTCCAGGATCGACAGCGGACGGCTGGAGGTGCGCCGGCAGCTCGTCGACATCGGGGCCGCCGTCTCCCGGCACATCCAGGCCTACGTCGCCGCCGGCCAGCCCGCCGACCGCTTTCTGCTCCGCATCGAACAGCCGCTGCCCGCCCTGTGGGCCGACCCCGACAAGATCGACCAGGTCCTCAGCAACCTCATCGAAAATGCCGTGCGGCACGGCGAAGGAACCGTCACCATGGACGTCACACCCTGCGCATCCCCGCGCGAGGGCGAGGAAACCGGCACATCGGTCACGGTGAGCGACGAGGGTCCCGGCATCCCGGAGGAGTCCATGAACCGCGTCTTCACCCGCTTCTGGCGGGGCAGCAAGCGCGGCGGCACCGGCCTCGGGCTGTACATCGTCAAGGGCATCGTCGAAGCCCACGGCGGCACCATCACGGTCGGCCGCGCCCCCGGCGGCGGCGCCGAGTTCCGATTTACGTTGCCCGTGGGGGCCCCCGCGTACCTCGCCTGAGAACGGCTGAGAAACCCGGAGGGCAGCCCGCGGGCGCATTCGCGTTCCTTCACCCCGTTAGACTCGGCCTTTGGCACCGTTGTGCCCTTCACGCGGCCCTCGCGAGTCGGTGACGGGGACCATCCGCCAGCAATCGGAAGCACGGGAAGAGATGTCGGCACCCAATAAGTCATACGACCCTGTAGAGGTCGAGGCGTTGAAACCGGAAGAGATCGAGCGCATGCGGGACGAGGCGCTCGCCGCCTTCGCCGCCGCGGACTCCCTCGACGCGCTCCACGAGGCCAAGGTCGCCCACACCGGCCCCGCCTCACCGCTGGCCCTCGCCAACCGCGAGATCGGCGCCCTGCCCCCGCACGCCAAGGCCGAGGCCGGCAAGCGCGTCGGCATGGCCCGCGGCGCCGTGAACAAGGCTCTCGCCGGCCGCCAGACCGAGCTGGAGGCCGAGCGCGATGCCCGGGTGCTCGTCGAGGAGGACGTCGACGTCACGCTGCCGTACGACCGCGTCCCGGCCGGCGCCCGCCACCCCCTGACGACGCTCTCCGAGCGGATCGAGGACATCTTCGTGGCCATGGGCTACGAGGTCGCCGAGGGCCCGCAGGTCGAGGCGGAGTGGTTCAACTTCGACGCGCTCAACATCGGCCCGGACCACCCGGCCCGCGGCGAGGCCGACACCTTCTTCGTACAGGGGCCGAACGGCGGCTCCGACTCCGGTGTCGTGCTGCGTACCCACACCTCGCCCGTGCAGATCCGCTCGCTGCTCGACCGTGAGCTGCCGGTCTACGTGATCTGCCCCGGGCGTGTGTACCGCACCGACGAGCTGGACGCCACGCACACCCCGGTCTTCCACCAGGTCGAGCTGCTCGCCGTGGACGAGGGCCTGACCATGGCCGACCTCAAGGGCACCCTGGACCACATGGTCCAGTCCCTGTTCGGCGAGGGCATGAAGACCCGGCTGCGGCCGAACTTCTTCCCCTTCACCGAGCCGAGCGCCGAGATGGACATGCTCTGCTACGTCTGCAAGGGCGAGTCCGTCGGCAACCCGGACCGGCCCTGCCGCACCTGCTCCAGCGAGGGCTGGATCGAGCTGGGCGGCTGCGGCATGGTCAACCCGCGGGTGCTCACCGCCTGCGGCGTCGACCCGGAGAAGTACAGCGGCTTCGCCTTCGGGTTCGGCATCGAGCGGATGCTGATGTTCCGCCACAACGTCGAGGACATGCGAGACATGGTCGAGGGTGACGTCCGGTTCACCCGGCCGTTCGGGATGGAGATCTGATGCGGGTCCCGCTTTCTTGGCTGCGGGAGTACGTCGACCTGCCGGCGACGGAAACCGGCCGCGACGTCCAGGAGAAGCTCGTGTCGGCCGGCCTGGAGGTCGAGACCGTCGAGCAGCTCGGCGCCGACCTCAAGGGCCCGCTGGTCGTCGGCCAGGTGCTGACCATCGAGGAGCTGACGGAGTTCAAGAAGCCGATCCGCTTCTGCACCGTCGACGTCGGCCAGGCCAACGGCACCGGCGAGCCCCAGGAGATCGTCTGCGGCGCCCGCAACTTCGCCGTCGGCGACAAGGTCGTCGTGGTCCTGCCCGGCGCCACGCTGCCCGGCGGCTTCTCCATCGCCGCCCGCAAGACGTACGGCAAGACGTCCCACGGCATGATCTGCTCCGGCGACGAGCTGGGCATGGGCGACGACGGCACGCACGGCATCATCGTGCTGCCGCCGGAGACCGAGGTCGGCAAGGACGCCATCGAGCTGCTGGAGCTGGTCGACGAGGTCCTGGACATCGCCGTCACGGCCAACCGCGGCGACTGTCTGTCCATCCGCGGCGTCGCCCGCGAGACCGCCATCGCCTACGGCCTGCCGCTGCGCGACCCGGCCCTGATCGACGTACCGGCCCCGAACGCATACGGCTACCCGGTCCAGGTCACCGACCCGTTCGGCTGCGACCGCTTCACCGCGCGCACGGTCACCGGCCTGCGCCCCGAGGCACGCTCCCCGATCTGGCTGCAGCGCCGGCTGCAGAAGGTCGGCATGCGCCCGATCTCGCTCGCCGTCGACATCACGAACTACGTGATGATGGAGCTGGGCCAGCCCCTGCACGCCTACGACCGCTCCCTGGTCCAGGGCACGATCGGCGTGCGCCGGGCTGCGGAGGGCGAGAAGCTCGTCACCCTCGACGGCGTCGAGCGCAAGCTGCACGCCGAGGACCTGGTCATCACCGACGACCGGGGCCCGATCGGCCTCGCCGGCGTGATGGGCGGCGCGAACACGGAGATCGCGGACCACGAGGTCACCGAGAACGGCGTGAACGGCACCACCGACGTGGTCATCGAGGCGGCTCACTTCGACGCCGTCGCGATCGCCCGTACGTCCCGTCGCCACAAGCTGCTGTCCGAGGCGTCCCGCCGCTTCGAGCGCGGTGTCGACCCGCAGGCCGCCGCGGCCGCCGCGCAGCGCACGGTGGACCTGCTGGTCCTCCTCGCGGGCGGTACGGCGGAGGCCGGGGTCACCGAGGTCATCGCGCCCTCGGCCCCGCACACCCTCACCGTCCCGGCCGACCACCCGGACAAGGTGGCGGGCGTCGACTACGGCCGCGAGACGGTCGTCCGCCGCCTCCAGGAGGTCGGCTGCGACGTCTACGGGCAGGACGAGCTGATCGTCACCGTCCCGTCCTGGCGGCCCGACCTCGTCGACCCGAACGACATCGCCGAGGAGGTCATCCGCCTGGAGGGCTACGAGAACCTGCCCTCCACGCTGCCCAAGCTCCCCTCGGGCCGAGGCCTGACCCACCGGCAGCGGCTGCATCGCCGGGCCGGCCGGACGCTGGCCGGCGCGGGCTACGTCGAGGCGCCCACCTACCCCTTCGTCAGCGAGCAGATCTTCGACCAGCTCGGCCTGGAGTCCGACGACCCGGCCCGCCGTGTCGTCAAGCTGGTCAACCCGCTCAGTGACGAGGAGCCCGCGCTCCGTACGACGCTGCTGCCGGGTCTGCTCGGTGCGCTGCGGCGCAACGACGGCCGGGGCAGCCATGACCTGGCGCTGTTCGAGACGGGTCTGGTGTTCCACCCCCGGCAGGAGCAGGAGCGGGCAGTCGCCACGCACCTGCCCGTCGACCGGCGTCCTACCGACGAGGAGATCGCCGCGCTCAACGCCGCGCTGCCCGAGCAGCCGCGGCACGTGGCCGTCGTCCTCAGCGGCGCCCGCGAGCAGGCCGGCTGGTGGGGTCAGGGCCGTCCGGCCGGGTGGGCCGACGTCGTCGAGGCAGCGCGTGCCGTCGCCCGTGAGGCCGGTGCCGAACTGATCGTCCGCAAGGGCCAGTACGGTCCATGGCACCCCGGCCGGTGCGCCGAGCTGGTGATCGCCGCCGACGGCACGGACCGGGTCGTGGGCCACGCGGGAGAACTGCACCCGCGGGTGTTGAAGGCCCTTGGTCTGCCCGAGCGCACCTGTGCGATGGAGCTGAACCTGGACGCCCTGGAGGCGGTGGGTGACGGCACCCCGCAGGCGCCGCGGATCTCCACGTTCCCGGTCGCCACGCAGGATGTCGCCCTCGTGGTCGACAAGCCGGTCCCCTCCGGGGAGGTCGAGGCGGCGCTTCGCGAGGGCGCGGGCGAACTCCTCGAGTCCATCCGGCTGTTCGACGTGTACGAGAACGCCGAGCAGCTGGGCGACGGCAAGAAGTCCCTGGCGTACGCGCTCCGCTTCCGCGCGGGTGACCGGACGCTGACGGTGGACGAGGCGTCGGCGGCCCGGGACGCGGCGGTCGCCCTCGCGGGCGAGCGGACGGGAGCCGTTCTGAGGGGCTGATCGCCCTGGGCGGTTTCGGGGGCACCCCTTCGGCGAGCTGCATAAATGCGAGTTGACCGACTCGGGCTCACTCGATCGGGTGGGAACTCATGGCGATCTGGTCTCTTCGGGCCATGGCGTCGACAGAATCGGACCGGCCTTTCGGGGTCGGTCCGTCTGCTCTGTCAGGGACTCTCCATGGGGGACCAGAGGCATGATCCGCATCAAGGCACGGGCACCCACCACTCGGGGAGCCGTACTGCCCACGCTCTGGGGAGCCGTGGCGGTCGCCTACAAGTACGGCTGCCCGCTGGCCCAGCAGACCGGGCTCGGGGCGCGCATCGTCACCAGCGCCGTCTTCCTCGCCGTCGGCACCGGGCTCATCCTCCATGTCCGGCGCGCGCTGCTGCGTGAGCTGCGCCAGGCCCGCCGGGTGGCACGGGCCGCGCAGAGCGTCGTACTGCGTCCGCCGCCGCCGCGCCTCGACGGGCTGAACGTCGCCGCGGCCCAGCTGTCCGCCGATCGCGGGGCGAGCGTCGGCGGCGACCTGTACGAGGCGATCGCCACCGAGTACGGGGTGCGGGTGGTGATGGGTGATGTGCGCGGGCACGGTCTGGCCGCCCTCGGCACCGTCGCCGCCGTCCTCGGCAGCTTCCGCGAGGCGGCTCATGACGAGCCCGAACTCGGCGGCGTCCTGCGCCGGCTGGAGCGCGCCCTCGCCCGGCACCTGCGCGAGCGGGCCCATGCCGAACACCCGGCCCACGGCAGCGCGGACCCCGACCACCCGGTCGCCGAGGAGTTCGTCACGGTCCTGCTCCTGCAGATCGGCCGGGACGGCGAGCTGCACGCCCTCAACTGCGGCCATCCATGGCCGTATCGGATCAGCGGCGCGAGGGTCGAGCCGCTGGCGCGTGTCGATCCGCTGCCTCCGCTGGGGCCGTTTCCGCTCCCGGCCGAGCTGGAGGCGGAGTCCTGTGGCCAACTGGCCCCGGGTGACTCCCTCGTCCTCTTCACGGACGGCGTGGAAGACGCACGGGACGGCCGGGGCCGCTTCTTCTCGCTGCCGAGGACGCTGCGCGAAGCCGCACGGGATCACCCTGTCTCTCCCCAGACGGTTCTGCGCACCCTCTTCGCAGCGCTCTTGCACCACACGGGCGGCAAGCCCACGGATGACATAGCGCTACTGGTCCTACGGAACGACCGGGCGCGGGGCAAGCTGCCTCACCCCGCAGCCGCCCCTCGCCTGGCCAAGCCACCGCTTTTCGAGGGGGAGCCGGTGGCTTGGCCAGTCTCTTGCGAGGACTCCCAGTGAACCGGGCTCGCCACGCTGCGCGACAGTGCGCGTACGCTGCGGATGCGGGCACTCCGTTCACACCCCGTGTGAAGGCGGAGTCACTACGCTGAACCGCACCAGGCCACCCGGGGGGCATCCCATGCAGCCCAACACTCTGCTCGACGCGATCCTGGACGAGGCGGGGATCTCGCACGCCGGTCTCGCCGCCCATGTGAACCAGGCCGGCAGGCGGCGGGGCCTCGTGCTGCGGTACGAACACACCGCCGTGGCACGCTGGTTGAAGGGCCAGCGGCCGCGCGGCCAGGTGCCCGACCTGATCTGTGAAGTGCTCGCCGCCCGTCTGCACCGCCCCGTCACCCTCGACGACATCGGCCTCGGTGTACCCGGCGAGCCCAGCACCCCGCACGTCGGCTCGCTGAACGGCTTCGTGGAGCGGGCCACCGCCCTGTGGCGCTCCGACGAACAGCAGCGGCCGCATGTGCTGGGCGCTCCCGCCGTCACCGGGACCCCGGCCGTCATGCCGGTGTGGGAGTGGGAGAACCCGCCCGAGGACGTCGACGTCTCGCGCGGCGGCCGGCACCGGGTCACCGCGGCCGACATCGAGATGCTGCGGGCCGCGCGGACGCACTACGAGCAGATGTACCGCAAGGCCGGCGGCATCGCGACCCGCACCAGAATCGTCGGCTTCCTCAACGCCGAGGCGGCGCCGCTGCTGCGCGGCAGCTACACCGACGCAACCGGACGCCAACTGCACCGGGCGACCGGCGGGTTGGTCGCGATCGCCGGGATCTGTGCGTACGACTCCGACGCCCACGGTCTGGCCCAGCGCTACTTCCACCAGGCGCTCAGGCTGGCAAAGGCCAGCGGGGACCGGGGACTTGGGGCGTATGTGATAGCGCTGCTGGTCAACCAGTCGCTGTACATGCGCGAGTACCGGCAGGCCGTCGCCTTCGCCGAGGCCGCACTGCGGACCGCCGGCAAGCACATCACGCCTGCGCTCGCTTCGGACCTGTACGCGATGCAGGCCAAGGCCTACGCCCACCTCGGCGACTCCGCGGCGGCCCTGTCCTGTATCCGGCGCGCGGAGACGGCCGCCGACCGGATCCGGCGCGGCTACGAGCCCGACGAGACCGGCTATGTCCAGCCCGGCCTGGTCAATGTGCAGGTGGCCGAGGCGCTGCTGAGCCTCGGCGAGCTGGCCGCCGCCCGGGAGCATGCCGCGGCCGCGGTCGACAACCCCGCCCACGACCGGGGGCGGGTGCACCGGCTCGCCATGCTCAGCACCATCGAGCTGCGCCAGGGCAACGCGGACAAGGCGGTGGCCACCGCCGTGCAGATGGCCGAGCAGGCCCGCGGGATGGAGTCGCAGCGGCTGCGCGACAGACTCCGCGCGGTACGCGAACACCTGGTGCGCTGTGGCTCGGCCGGGACCGCCGAGGCCGCCGAACTCATCGACGGAGCACTGCGCGTACCGCTGTAGGCCCTCTGTAGGTGCACAGTCCCTGCTGCGATATTGCCACTTACTCGGCGGAAGGTGGCAGAACCGTGCAGTGGACGAAACAGAGTGAACAAACTGTGTATGCAAACCGCTGGTTCAGCGTCAATCTCGCTGATGTCGAGCTGCCGGACGGCCGGCATCTCGACCACTTCCTGATCCGGCTGCGGCCCGTGGCCGTGGCCACCGTGGTCAACGACGCCAACGAGGTGCTGCTGCTGTGGCGGCACCGCTTCATCACCGACAGCTGGGGGTGGGAACTGGCCGCCGGGGTCGTGGAGGACGGCGAGGACATAGCGCGCGCGGCCGCCAGAGAACTGGAGGAGGAGACCGGCTGGCGGCCGGGGCCCCTGCACCACCTCATGAGCGTGGAGCCGTCCAACGGCCTCACCGACGCCCGGCACCACATCTACTGGTCCGACCGGGGCGAGTACATCGGGCATCCCGTGGACGACTTCGAGTCGGACCGCCGGGAATGGGTCCCCCTCAAGCTCGTCCCCGACATGATCGCCCGTGGGGAGGTCCCGGCCGCCAACATGGCGGCCGCGTTACTCCTGCTGCACCACCTCAGGCTCGCCGACGGCTAGCCGAAGGCCGGGGCCGCCCGAAGAGCCCGTGGTCTAATGGGCGGCCAGCGCCTGCCAGATCGTCACCACGAGCGCGCCCAGTGCTGTCAGCGCGGCGAGCGAGGGCAGCGGCCAGCGTGCGTGCTCCAGCGAGACCATACGGGAGTTGAGCTCGTCCAGCTCCTTGGCGGTCTCCTCGGTGCGATGACTGAGCAACGCCAGTCCGCCCTCGACGCGGGCGTAGGCCACGTCGAGGCGACGCCGTAACTCTGCGAGTTCTCCGTGGACCACGGGATGCTCCGGTTCGGCGGTCACGAGTCCACTCCTTTCGGTAGTCGGCATGGATGGTTCCGCATCCCTTGCATGCGCATGAGGAGTCAACTCGCCTGGTGGGCGCGTGGGGAGCGTGTGCGACGGGCATATGCGTGCCCGGCGCGCACACGGGGAGTGAAACAGATGGGCCCGGCACCGAGTGCGGTGCCGGGCCCGTAAGTCGTAGCTCTGTGTGGTCAGCCGTAGGTGTAGAACCCCGAGCCGGTCTTCCGGCCCAGCCGGCCCGCCTCGACCATGCGCTGCAGCAGCGGGGGAGCGGCGTACAGCGGCTCCTTGTACTCGGCGTACATCGAGTTGGCGATGGAGACGATGGTGTCCAGGCCGATCAGGTCGGACAGCTTGAGCGGGCCCATCGGGTGGGCACAGCCCATCTCCATGCCGTTGTCGATGTCCTCGCGGCTCGCGATGCCCGACTCGAACATCCGGATCGCGGAGAGCAGATACGGCACGAGCAGCGCGTTGACCACGAAACCGGAGCGGTCCTGAGCGCGGATGGCGTGCTTGCCGAGCACCTTCTCGGCGAAGACCTGGGCGCGGCTGAGGGTGCCCTCGGAGGTGGTGAGCGCCGGGATCAGCTCGACCAGCTGCTGCACCGGGGCGGGGTTGAAGAAGTGGATGCCGACCACGTGGTCCGGGCGGGAGGTGGCGACCGCCAGCTTCACCAGCGGGATCGAGGAGGTGTTGGAGGCGAGGATCGCGTCCGGGCGGGTCACCACCTGGTCGAGCACCTGGAAGATCTCCGTCTTCACCGGCTCGCTCTCCACGACGGCCTCGATCACCAGATCGCGGTCGGCGAACTCGCCCAGGTCCGTGGTGAAACTCAGCCGCGCCTGCGTCTCGTCCCGCTCCTCCTCGGTGATCTTCCCGCGCTCGGCGGCCTTGGTCAGGGAGTTGAACAGCCGGGTACGGCCGATCTCCAGGGCCTCGCCGGTGGTTTCGGCGACCTTCACGTCCAGTCCCGCGCGGGCGCACACCTCGGCGATCCCCGCGCCCATCTGGCCGCAGCCCACGACTCCGACGCGCGCAATATCTCCCGATGGGAAGCCTGTCACATCGACCCCTTCGCTGGTTCTCCGGCTCGCTGGCAGGTCCTCCGGGTTCGGCGCCTGCTCCGATCGTGCACGTTACCGCCAAGTATCGATGATCGATCGCCCGGGTGGGGGCATCCTGGGGCGCGAAACGATCCGTGACGGAGCGGATCCGGAGCGTATGGGGGTGTGCAGATGGGGCAACTGTCACGGCGGGCCTTCACGTTGGCGGCGCTGTCCACGCTGGCCACGGTGCCGGGCGCGGCGGCAGCGGATCGCCGGCCCCGCACGGCCATCGAGATGCGGGGCGTGTGGCTGGCCACGGTGTCCAACCGGGACTGGCCGTCCCAGCCCGGCCTGACGGCCGCCGCGCAGCGCAGGGAGCTGGTCGCCCTGCTCGACAAGGCGGCCCGCAGCCGGCTCAACACGGTGATGTTCCAGGTACGGCCCTCCGCCGACGCCCTGTGGCCGTCACCGTACGAGCCCTGGTCCGAGTACCTCACCGGCACCCAGGGCCGCAGCCCCGGCTGGGACCCGCTGGGCACCGCGGTGAAGGAGGCCCACGCCCGGGGCCTGCGGCTGCACGCCTGGTTCAATCCGTACCGCATCGCCAACCACACCGACCGCGGCCGGCTCGCCCCCACGCACCCGGCCCGCAAGCACCGCGACTGGGCGGTGTCGTACGGCGGGAAGCTCTACTACAACCCCGGCCTGCCCCAGGTCCGTGCCTTCGTCCAGCGGGCGATGCTGGACGCGGTCGCCAAGTACCCCGTTGACGGCGTCCACTTCGACGACTACTTCTACCCGTATCCGGTCGCCGGGCAGACCTTCGACGACGACGCCGCGTACGACCGCTACGGCGGCGCCTTCGACAGCCGGGCCGCATGGCGGCGGGACAACATCGACAAGCTGGTCAAGGAGATGGCGGCCGGCATCAGACGGGTCCGGCCCGGCACCCGCTTCGGGATCAGCCCCTTCGGGGTGTGGCGCAACGCCTCGCGCGACCCACGCGGCTCGGACACGCGGTCGGGCGTGCAGGCGTACGACGATCTGTACGCGGACACCCGTACCTGGGTGCGCCGCCACTGGATCGACTACATCGTCCCGCAGCTGTACTGGAACATCGGCTTCGCCGACGCCGACTACGCGAAGCTCGTCAACTGGTGGGCGGCGGTCGCCCAGGGCGGCAGGACACAGCTGTACATCGGCGAGGCCCTGTACAAGGCGGGGGCGGCCGGGCAGCCCTCGGCCTGGCACGACCCGGTCGAGCTGTCCCGGCACCTCACCCTCGCCGCCCGGCACCCGCAGGTGCGCGGGCATGTGTTCTTCGCCGCCAAGGATGTGGCGGCCGATCCGATCGGGGCGATGTCACGCGTGATCGCCGATCACTACGGGCGATCGGCGAGGCCGCCGCGGTGAGCTACCGCTGGTCTTCTTTCCTGTGATCCACCAGGCAGTCGGGCCCCGGGGACATGATCGTCTCGTGCCCGTTCTCGGCTCGGACGCGATAGGGCGGGTTCCCCTCGGGACCGAGTACTTCGACGACTTCCACGACATGGTCGTGCTGCCCCACCACCCTGCCGTGCTGGACCAGCCTGTCGCCCTTTTTGGCCCGCATGTCAGGCCCTCCTCACGATCACGACCGCTGTGTGACGGCGATGCACACGAGCACGGCGACAGCGGTCAAGGGAGCGGCCGCCGTGAAGTGCTCGCCGAGCAGCAGCGCCGACCACACCAGTGTGAGCAGCGGCTGGGCCAACTGCAACTGGCTCGCCTTCGGGATGCCGATGGCCGCCATACCCCGGTACCAGACGAGCAGCCCGAGGAAGGTCGAGCACAAGGCGACCCACACCACACCCACCACACCGTGGACGGTGAGCCGCACGGGCTCGTACGACAGCGCCAGTACGGCGGCCGGCAGGGTCAGCGGCAGACACAGCACCAGCGCCCAGCCGATGACCTGCCAGCCCGGCATCACCCGGGCCAGCCGGCCGCCCTCGGTATATCCGGCCGCGCACACCAGCAGGGCCGCGAACAGACAGCCGTCCGCCGCCGTGAGAGCACCCCCGCTCTGGGCGATGGTGAAGGCGAGCACGGCCGCCGCGCCCGTAACGGCCGCGAGCCAGAACCGGCGCGAGGGCCGGGTGCCGGTGCGCAGTGCCGAGAACACGGCCGTGGTCAGCGGCAGCAGACCGACCACGACGGCCGCGTGCGCGGTGGTCGAGGTCTCAAGGGCGAGCGTGGTCAGCATCGGGAAGCCCAGCACCACGCCGACGGCGACGACGGCCAGCCCCGGCAGATGGCGCCGCACGGGCAGTCGTACGCGCAGTGCCAGCAGACAGCCGCCCGCGACGAGCGCGGCCAGCACACTGCGCACGGCCACCAGGGACCAGGGGCCGAAGCTCTCCAGTGCCCACGCGGTGGAGGGGAAGGTCAGCGAGAAGGCGGCCACACCGAGGGCGGCCTGGGCGGTGCCGAGGGCCCGGTGATTCCGGCGAGTGGTGACTGCTATCGGGCTTACGGCAGTAGCGCTACTCTGTGTTCTCATGCAGCAGAGTAGCAGTGTGAAGGACCTGGCAGAACACCTCCGGCGGGAGCTGGACCGCTACTCTCCAGGTGGAAAGCTGCCCTCAAGCCGAGCCCTGGTCGAGCGGTTCCATGTGAGTCCGGTGACCGTCTCGCGGGCCCTCGCCCAGCTGGCCGCCGAGGGGCTGGTGGTCACCCGGCCCGGCGCCGGAGCCTTCCGGGCCCGGCCGCGCACGACGGAGGCCCCGACCGGGGACACCTCCTGGCAGGAGGTCGCGCTGAGCGCCGACGGCGCCGCCGACCTCGTACCGCGCACCGTGGACGCCTCCGGGGTCACGGTCTCGCTGGCCGTGCCGCCGCCCGGTGTGCTGGAGTTCAGCGGCGGCTATCCGCATCCCTCCCTGCAACCGGAGCGGGCCATGGCGGCGGCCCTGGCCCGGGCCGGGCGGCGGCCCGGCGTCTGGCAGAGGCCACCGCTGGAGGGGCTGCCAGAGCTGCGGGAGTGGTTCGCGCGCGAGATCGGCGGGGCCGCCACCGCCGCCGAGGTGCTGATCGCGGCGGGCGGCCAGTCTGCGCTGGCCACCGCCCTGCGCGCGCTCGCCCCGCCCGGCGCCCCGGTCCTCGTCGAGTCGCCCACCTACCCCGGCATGCTGGCCCTCGCCCGCGCCGCCGGACTGCGCCCGGTGCCGGTGCCCATCGACCCCGACGGCGTACGGCCCGACCTGCTCTCCGACGCCTTCCGGGCCACCGGTGCCCGGGTGTTCGTCTGCCAGCCCCTGTTCCAGAACCCGACCGGCGCGGTTCTCGCCGCCGGCCGCCGCGCCGAGGTGCTGCGCATCGCGCGCGCCGCGGGCGCGTTCGTCATCGAGGACGACTACGTACGACGTCTCGTGCACGCCGACGCGGGCCCGCTGCCCCGCACCCTGGCCGCCGACGACCCCGACGGCGTCGTCGTCCACGTCTGTTCGCTGACCAAGGCGACCTCGCCCAGCTTCCGGGTGGCCGCGCTGGCCGCGCGCGGACCCGTGCTGGAACGCCTGCGCGCCATCCAGGTCGTGGACAGCTTCTTCGTCCCGCGCCCCCTCCAGGAGGCCGCCCTGGAACTCGTCGGCTCCTCGGCCTGGCCCCGCCACCTGCGGGCCCTGTCGGCCGAGCTGAAGACCCGCCGCGACACCATGACGACCGAACTCGCCCGCCACCTTCCCGAACTCGCCCTGCCGCACATCCCGTCCGGCGGCTACCACCTCTGGCTCCGCCTCCCCGACGGCACCGAGGAGACCGCCCTCACCGCGGCCGCCCTCCGCGCCGGCGTCGCCCTCACCCCCGGCCGCCCCTACTTCAGCGCCGAACCCCCCGCCGCCCACCTCCGCCTGAGCTTCGCCGCGGTCGCCGGCACCCGGGAGATCACGGAGGGCGTACGGCGGCTGCGGGCGGCCTGTGACGAGGTGCTCTGACGAGGTGCTCCAGGGCAGCGTCACCAGCGCGCAGTCGAACTCCGGCGGCGCGAACGCGGCCACGGGGTCATGGGTGCAGGATGCCAGCCGCCACTGACAACGGCCTGCCAGGCCAACGGCCCTGCCGGGCTTGGTGCATCGCGGGCCGGTCAAAACGATTCGACGCCCACCCCCGGGGCCTGTGAGGATCCGGAGCATGATCGAGACACCCACCCTGCCCGAGGGTTACGAGTTCTCCGCCGACACGGCCCGCGTCGACGTGGACCGCGTCCATGGCTGGCTGTCGGCCGACGCCTACTGGGCGATCGGCCGGCCCCGCGAGCAGCACGAGCGCGCGATGGCGTCCTCGCTGAACTTCGGGGTGTACGAGACGGCCTCCGGGGAGCAGGTGGCGTACGCGCGCGTGGTCACCGACCACGCCCTGTTCGCCTGGCTCGCCGATGTGTACGTGGACCCCTCGGTGCGCGGCAAGGGCGTCGGCACGGCCTTCGTCGGGCGCATCCGCGACCACCTGAAGCCGTACGGACTGCGCCGCATGCTGCTCGCCACCGAGGACGCGCACGGGGTGTACGAGAAGGTGGGCTTCCGGCCGCTGGACCGCCCCGACCAGTGGATGATCCACCTCTTCGAGTAAGCAGCCGCTTACCCGTCGTAGCTCACAGGGGTCACCCCTTGACCTGCACTCACTCGCGGCACACCATCACCGCATGCCACTGAGGGTGACGTTCGTCGCAGCCGCGCGCAGTGCCCCGCTGCTCGCCGAGCGCTTCGAGGACGACCGGCCGCTGGACCAGGCCGGCTGGGACGAGGTACAGCGTGTCGCCGGGGACCTGCTGCCGCTGGCGGCCGCCGAGCTGCGCTACTGCTCGCCGACCCCGCGCAGCCGGGCCACCGGCGAGGCGCTGGGGTATGCCCCGCTGGTCCAACTGGCGCTGCGGGACTGCGACATGGGCCGCTGGCGCGGACTGACGCTGGGCGAGGCGATGGCCCGCGAGCCGGAGGCGGTGGACGCCTGGCTCGCCGACCCGCGCGCCACCCCGCACGACGGCGAGTCCCTGCTGGCCTTCATCTCCCGGGTAGGCGGCTGGCTGGACACCCGGCCGGCGGAGGACGGCGGCCGGATCGTCGCCGTCGCCGAGCCCGCCGTGATCCGCGCGGCCCTCGTCTACGCCCTGAAGGCGCCGCCCAGCACGTACTGGAACATCGATGTGCGCCCGCTGTCCATGTCCACCGTCACCGGCCGCGCCGGCCGCTGGAACCTCCGTCTCGACGGTGGCTCGCCTCAGTCCTCGCGCTCGTAGTCCGTGGTCAGCACCAGATCCTTCGCCGGGCCGCGGACCCGCCACACCGAGCGCCAGTGGTCGGCGTCCCGGACGGTGAACTCGCCCCGGTAGAGGTCCGCCGCGCACGGGTGATCGGCGACATACCGCCCCGAGGTCAGGTCCAGCGCGTGGAAGGGCCGCCCGTCCTCGAACCGCACATCCGCCGTGCCCGGAGCGGACCCCGGCAGAAATCGCAGCGTCCGGGTCGCGGGCCGCGCCACGCCCTGCCAGGTGAACGTGCCGGACTCCTCGTGCAGCAGCCCGCCGCCCGCCGGCGCGCTGAAGAGGGCCGCCCCTGAGAAGCACCCGTCATCCCCGCTCGCCAGATCCCGCACGCTCCGTTCCACGCGCCAGCGTCCGGCCAGAAACGCCAGGACATCGGCGACCGGCCAGTACTGCGGCTGCACATCCATGAGTCGAGCTTATTTCGAACGGCCTGCCCTTCGGACAAGGCGGTCGTGCGGGGCGAGCCCGGGACGGTCATCGAGTCGACGACGCGCTGCCCGCTCATGATCGGAACAGGAGGAGTCGGAGCACACTCCAACGCGAGCCCGGTCAGACCCCGAAGTACCTCTGGGCCGCCCGCACCCCCTCCACCAGTGCGTCCACCTCGGCCGGGGTGTTGTAGACGTAGAAGCTCGCCCGGGTCGTCGCCGGGATGCCGTACCGCTTCACGATCGGCCGGGCGCAGTGGTGGCCGACGCGGACGGCCACGCCCCGCTCGTCCAGCACCTGCCCCACATCGTGCGGGTGAATGCCGTCGACCGTGAAGGAGACGGCCGAGCCCCGGTCGGTGAGATCGGCGGGGCCGACGATCCGGACACCCGGGACCTCGGTGAGCAGTGCCAGGGCGCGGGCGGTGAGCGTGTCCTCGTGCGCCGCCACCTCTGCCATGCCGAGCCGCTCCAGGTACTCCACCGCCGCCGCGAGCCCCACCGCCTGCGCGGTCATCGGCACGCCCGCCTCGAAGCGCTGCGGCGGCGGCAGGAAGGTGGTGCGGTCCATCTCCACGATCTCGATCATCGAGCCACCGGTGAGGAACGGCGGCAGGTCCGCGAGCAGCTCCGCGCGGCCCCACAGTACGCCGACGCCGCTGGGGCCGAGCATCTTGTGCCCGGAGAAGGCGAGGAAGTCCGCGCCGAGTTCCGTGACGTCGACCGGGCGGTGCGGGACGGACTGGGCGCCGTCCACGACTACCAAGGTGCCGAACTCATGGGCGCGGTCGGCGAGTTCGCGCACCGGGTTGATCGTGCCGAGGACATTGGACTGGTGGCTGACGGCGAGCACCTTGGTGCGCTCGTCCAGCAGCTCGTCGGCCCGGGACAGATCGAGCCGGCCGTCGTCGGTGAGCCCGAACCAGTCGAGCCGCGCCCCGGTCCGCTCGGCGAGCTGCTGCCAGGGGACCAGGTTCGCGTGATGCTCCATCTCCGTCACCACGATCCGGTCACCGGGGCCGATCCGGCCGGCATTGCCCAGCGCGTAGCAGACGAGGTTGATGCCCTCGGTGGTGTTCCGGGTGAAGACCACCTCGTCGTCATCGGCGCCGATGAAGCGGGCGACGGTCTGCCGGGCCTGCTCGTACGCCTCCGTCGCGTCGTTCGCCAGCTGGTGCGCGCCGCGGTGCACGGCCGCGTTGCGGGTCAGGCAGAACTCCCGCTCGGCGTCGAGGACCTGGAGGGGCTTCTGGGTGGTGGCCCCGGAGTCCAGATAGACGAGCGGGACGCCGCCGTCCAGGGTCCGCTCCAGGATCGGGAAATCCTTGCGCAGCACGTCCACGTCGAAGGCCACGACGGCTCACCTCTCACGGTCTCGTCTCACGGTTTCTGGATAGTTTCTCCGTGAGGCACGCTAAGCCCTCCTCACGGAGAATCGCAAGGATTACCATGAGGTCCGTGGATCAAGAGGCCCCCGTCTACCTGCATCAGCTACCGGTCCCCGGTGAGGACCGGTATGTCTCGCTGGCACTGGTCAACACGCGTTTCACCGTCAGCCACGGCCAGGTCGACCTGCTCGACGACACCGAGGCCGCGCACCTGTGGCTGGTCCGGCACGGGCTGCTGCCCGACCAGGTGGAGCTGAACGGCAGGCAGTCCGGCCGGCTGCGCACCCTGCGCGAGGCGCTGCGCGCTCTGTTCGAGGCCCGCGAAGCGGGAACGCCTCCGGCCGACGGCGCCCTCGACACCCTGAACACCGCCCTCGCGGCCGCCCCCGCCACCCCCCGGCTCGCCTGGACCGCCGACGGCCCCCACCGCGCCGACGTCCCCGACACGGGAAACCCGGCCGCCGCCGCGCTGTCGCTGCTCGCGGAGGACGCCACCGACCTGCTCACCGGCGCCGACGCGGGCCAGCTCACCGCCTGCGCCGCCCAGGGCTGCGCCCGCTGGTTCCTGCGCTCCCACGGCGCCCGCCGCTGGTGCACGACCAAGTGCGGCAACCGGGTCCGGGCGGCCCGCGCCTACGCGTCCCGCAAGGCCGGTTCACCGTAAAGCCGATTCGCCGTAAAGCCGATTCGCCGTAAAGCCGTTTCACCGTAAAGACGAGCCGGGAGTGATCGGGAACGGCGCCTGCCGCGTCTACTACGAGGTGAAGGGTCGCCCGCACGCCCTGGTGAAGGCGACCGACGTGGAACGCACGGAAGACCTCATTCATTGAAGCGACAGATCGTGACCTTCGCCGTGGTCGGTGTGATGAACACCGCTGCCTACTACTGTCTTTACCTGCTGTTCCTCATATGGCTGCCCTACCTGGCCGCGCACGTTCTGGCCTTTCTGCTCAGCATGGTCGGGTCCTTCTTCCTGAACGCACGCTTCACCTACCGGACCCGGCCCACCTGGCGGAAATTCCTGCTGTTCCCGCTGACCAACGTGACCAACTTCCTGATCACGACGGTCGGGGTGTACGTGATCGTGGACATCCTGCACGACGGCAGCCGTCTCGCCCCGCTGCTCGCCTCGGCGGCGGCGATCCCGGTGACCTTCGTGGTGTCCCGCTGGGTGATGCTGCCGGGCGCCGAGGCCGATCCGCTCGCTTAGTCGTTGCATAAAACTGCGGCGCTACGTATAGTCATGCCATCTAGAGGAGGATGGACATGGCGGTACGTGCGGCGGTGGCCGGAGCGAGCGGATACGCGGGCGGCGAGGTCCTGCGGCTGCTCCTCGCACACCCCGAAGTCGAGATCGGTGCCCTGACCGGGAACTCCAACGCCGGCCAGCGGCTCGGCGGGCTCCAGCCGCATCTGCTGCCGCTGGCCGACCGCGTGCTGACCGAGACGACGCCCGAAGTGCTCGCCGGACACGACGTGGTCTTTCTGGCACTGCCGCACGGGCAGTCCGCCGCCGTCGCCGAGCAGCTCGGACCGGACGTCCTCGTGGTCGACATGGGCGCCGACTTCCGGCTGAAGGACCCGGCCGACTGGGAGCGGTTCTACGGCTCCGCGCACGCCGGCACCTGGCCCTACGGCCTCCCCGAACTTCCGGGCGCCCGCGCCGCGCTGGAGGGGTCCAAGCGCATCGCGGTGCCCGGTTGCTACCCGACCGCCGTCACCCTCGCCCTGTTCCCGGCCTACGCCGCCGGGATCGCCGAGCCCGAGGCGGTGATCGTCGCCGCGTCCGGCACCTCCGGCGCGGGCAAGGCACCCAAGCCGCATCTGCTCGGCAGCGAGGTCATGGGCTCCATGGCGCCGTACGGCGTCGGCGGCGGCCACCGGCACACCCCCGAGATGATCCAGAACCTCAGCGGGGTGGCGGGGGAGCGGGTCGCGGTCTCCTTCACGCCGACGCTCGCGCCGATGCCGCGCGGGATCCTCGCCACGTGCAGCGCGTCGGCCGTCGCCGGGGTGACGGCGGAGTCGGTCCGGGCCGCCTACGAGAAGGCCTGCGCCGACGAGCCCTTCGTCCATCTGCTGCCCGAGGGCCAGTGGCCCGCCACGGCGGCCGTCTACGGTTCGAACGCCGTTCAGGTGCAGGTCGCGTACGACGAGGCCGTAGGCCGCATCATCGCGATCAGCGCCATCGACAACCTGACCAAGGGCACCGCCGGCGGTGCCGTCCAGAGCATGAACATCGCCCTGGGTCTCGACGAGACCACCGGGCTTTCCACGATCGGAGTCGCTCCGTGAGCGACGCACGTGCAGCCACCGGGCCGCAGACGACGACGAAAGCCGCACCGGCGCGCTGCACGGGCGGAGAAGCGAACGAGGAGATGCAGTGAGTGTCACGGCAGCCAAGGGATTCACGGCGGCGGGCATCGCCGCCGGGATCAAGGAGAACGGCAACCCCGACCTGGCCCTCGTGGTCAACGACGGGCCGCGCCGTGCCGCCGCGGGCGTCTTCACCTCCAACCGCGTGAAGGCCGCGCCGGTGCTGTGGTCCGAGCAGGTCCTCAAAGGCGGCGAGCTGACCGCCGTCGTCCTGAACTCCGGCGGTGCCAACGCCTGTACGGGCCCCAAGGGCTTCCAGGACACCCACGCCACCGCGGAGAAGGTCGCCGAGTCGCTCAACACCGCAGGCCACGAAGCGACCGGCGGCCACGCCCCGGGCCAGGTCGCCGTGTGCTCCACCGGTCTGATCGGCGTGCTGCTGCCGATGGACAAGCTGCTGCCCGGCGTGGACAAGGCGGTGGCCCAGCTCAGCCCGCACGGCGGCGAGAAGGCCGCCATCGCCATCAAGACCACCGACACCGTCCACAAGACCTCCGTCGTGACCAAGGACGGCTGGACCGTCGGCGGCATGGCCAAGGGCGCCGGCATGCTCGCGCCCGGCCTCGCCACCATGCTCGTCGTCCTCACCACCGACGCCGACCTCGACAGCGAGATCCTGGACAAGGCCCTGCGCGCCGCCACCAAGGTCACCTTCGACCGCGTCGACTCCGACGGCTGCATGTCCACCAACGACACCGTCCTGCTGCTCGCCTCCGGCGCCTCCGGCATCACCCCGGAGTACGCCGCGTTCGCCGAGGCCGTGACGAAGGTCTGCGACGACCTCGGCCGGCAGCTCATCGGCGACGCCGAGGGCGCCGGCAAGGACATCAAGGTCGAGGTGATCAACGCGGCCAGCGAGGCGGACGCCGTCGAGGTGGGCCGCTCCATCGCCCGCAACAATCTCCTCAAGTGCGCCATCCACGGCGAGGACCCCAACTGGGGCCGCGTCCTCTCCGCGATCGGCACCACGAGCGCCGCCTTCGAGCCGGACCAGCTCAACGTCGCCATCAACGGCGTCTGGGTGTGCAAGAACGGCTCGGTCGGCGAGGACCGCGAACTGGTCGACATGCGCTACCGCGAGGTGCGCATCACCGCCGACCTGGCCGCGGGCACCGAGACCGCGACGATCTGGACCAACGACCTCACGGCAGACTATGTCCACGAGAACAGCGCGTACTCGTCATGACCCCCACGCGTAAACACACCGCGCTGCCCAAGGCCCAGATCCTCATCGAGGCGCTGCCCTGGCTGACCCGGCACAACGGCAAGACCGTCGTCATCAAGTTCGGCGGCAACGCCATGGTGAACGAGGAGCTGAAGGCCGCCTTCGCCCAGGACGTCGTCTTCCTGCGGCAGGCCGGCCTCAAGCCGGTCGTCGTGCACGGCGGCGGCCCGCAGATCAGCGCCGCCCTCGACCGGCACGGCATCGTCAGCGAGTTCAAGGCCGGCCTGCGCGTCACCACCGAGGACGCCATGGACGTCGTACGGATGGTGCTCGCCGGGCAGGTGCAGCGTGAACTGGTCGGCCTGCTCAACCAGCACGGCCCGCTCGCCGTCGGCCTGACCGGTGAGGACGCCCACACCATCACCGCCACCAAGCACCGGCCCGAGATCGACGGCGAACGCGTCGACATCGGACGGGTCGGCGAGATCACCGCGATCGACACGGGCGCGATCGAGGCCCTGCTGGCCGACGGCCGTATCCCGGTCGTGTCGTCGATCGCCCGCTCCCAGGATGACGGACATGTCTACAACGTCAATGCTGATACGGCGGCTGCGGCACTCGCTGCGGCCCTGGGCGCCGAAACCCTCATGGTCCTCACCGACGTCGAGGGCCTCTACGAGGACTGGCCCCACTCCGACGAGGTGATCAGCCGCCTCACCGCTTCCCAACTGGAGAAGCTGCTGCCGGAGCTGAGCGCCGGCATGGTGCCGAAGATGGAGGGCTGTCTGCACGCCGTACGCAACGGCGTGACGACCGCCCGCGTCATCGACGGCCGGGTCCAGCACTCGATCCTGCTGGAGATCTTCACCGACGAAGGCATCGGCACGATGGTCGTGCCCGACGAACAGGGGGAGTCATGAGCAACCAGGAGCTGACCCAGCGCTGGCAGGGCGCGCTCATGAACAACTACGGCACCCCGCGGCTGCCCCTCGTGCGCGGCGCGGGTGTGAAGGTGTGGGACGCCGAGGGCCGCGAGTACCACGACTTCGTCGGCGGCATCGCCACCAACGCCCTCGGCCATGCGCACCCGGCGATCGTCGAGGCCGTCAGCCGGCAGATCGGCCAGTTGGGCCACATCTCCAACTTCTTCATGGCCGAGCCCACCGTCGCCCTCGCCGAACGGCTGCTCCAGCTCTTCGGCCGGGAGGGCAGGGTCTTCTTCTGCAACTCCGGCGCCGAGGCCAACGAGGCCGCCTTCAAGATCGGCCGGCTCACCGGGCGCACCCACATGGTCGCCACCGACGGCGGTTTCCACGGCCGTACGATGGGCGCCCTCGCGCTCACCGGCCAGCCCGCCAAGCAGGACCCGTTCCGGCCGCTGCCCGCCGACGTCACGCACGTGCCCTACGGCGACGCCCAGGCGCTCGCCGCCGCGGTCACCGAGGAGACGGCCCTGGTGATCATCGAGCCGGTCCAGGGCGAGAACGGCGTGGTCGTACCCCCGGCCGGCTACCTCAAGGCCGCCCGCGCCATCACCGCCGCCACCGGTGCCCTGCTGGTCCTGGACGAGGTGCAGACCGGCATCGGCCGTACCGGGACCTGGTTCGAGTACCAGGCCCACGAGGGCGTGCTCCCCGATGTCGTCACCCTCGCCAAGCAGCTCGGCGGCGGACTGCCGCTCGGCGCCACCGTGGCCTTCGGCCGGGCCGCCGAACTCCTCCGGCCCGGACAGCACGGCACCACCTTCGGCGGCAACCCGGTCGCCTGCGCCGCCGGACTCGCCGTCCTCGACACCATCGCGGGCGACGGACTGCTGGAGAACGTCAAGCGGCAGGGCGAGAAGCTCCGCGAGGGAATCGAGGGCCTTGGCCACCCGTTGATCGATTATGTGCGGGGTGCCGGCCTGCTCCTGGGTATCGTGCTCACCGGGCCGCGCGCGCAGCAGGTGCAGCAGGCGGCCCAGGAGGCCGGGTTCCTGGTGAACGCGCCCGCTCCCGACGTCGTACGGCTGATGCCGCCGCTGAATCTGAGCGACGCCGAGACAGGCGCCTTCCTCGGGGCGCTGCCCGGCATCCTCGACGCAGCGCACCCAGTGGCCGGGGACGGACGATCCGGAGAATGAGACGACGATGAGCCAGGCGCAGGACCAGGAGCAGGCCGCGGGTGCCGGAGCCGCCGTGCCGCAGACGCGTACCGCGCGGCACCGCCGGATCGTGGACATCCTCAACCGGCAGCCGGTGCGGTCGCAGAGCCAGCTCGCGAAGCTGCTCGCCGACGACGGGCTGAGCGTCACCCAGGCGACGCTCTCCCGGGACCTCGACGAGCTGAACGCGGTGAAGATCCGCAACACCGACGGCGAACTGATCTACGCGGTGCCGAGCGAGGGCGGCTTCCGCACCCCGCGCGCGCCGTTGGGGGAGTCGGCGAAGGAGGAGCGGATGCGGCGGCTCTCCCAGGAACTGCTGATCTCCGCCGAGGCCTCCGCCAACCTCGTGGTCCTGCGCACCCCGCCGGGGGCGGCCCAGTTCCTGGCCTCGGCCATCGACCAGGCCGAACTGCACGACATCCTGGGCACCATCGCCGGTGACGACACGCTGCTGCTGATCAGCCGGGAGCCGACCGGCGGCCAGGCCCTGGCGGACCACCTGCTGCGGCTGGCGCAGAACGGGCACTGACGGCACAGAACGGCCACTGAGCGGGCATGCGGCGCCCCGCCGGGCGGCGGAGAATGGGAATGTGATCTTCCGCGGCGGGGGGTCGGGTGGGCGGGCAATCCCCTGGCGGGCGTCGACCGTATACAGAGGTGTGTCGGGTTTCCGGTTCCCCGTGGGCCGCCTCCCGGACGAGGCTCTGCTGTCCGGGCTGGCCACAGGTGATCCGGAACTCGCGGTCGTCTTCGTACGAAGGTTCCAGCACCGGGTCTTCGGGGTCGCCATGGCCGTCACCGGGGATGAACAACTCGCCGAGGATGTCGCCCAGTTGACCTTCGAGCGGGCGTGGCGTCATGCCCAGATCTACGACTCGCGCCGCGGCTCGGTCACCACCTGGCTGACGACCATCGCACACAACCTCGCCGTCGACGCCGTCCGCGCCCGGCGGACCGAGCCGGTGGCACCGGAAGACCTCGACGCTCTCCTCGGCGTGGTCACCGAGACCCCCGAGCGGTGGGCGCTGGCCGACGAGACCTCCTCCCAGCTGCGGGCCGCCGTGGCCCGGCTGCCCCGCGAACAGGCCCGGGCCCTGGTGATGGCGGGCATCTACGGCATGACCGCCCAGCAGATCGCCGACGCGGAGCAGATTCCGCTGGGCACCGCCAAGACCCGGATCAGGGCCGCCATGGCGAAACTGCGGACCACATTCGCGGCTCCGAAGCGAGGCGACCATGTCCAGTGACATGAAATGCGACAAGCTCCGGGAGATCGCCGCCGAGCTGGCACTGGGCGTGCTGAACGGCCGGGAGCGCGCCGAGGCAGTCGCCCATCTGGACCGGTGCGCGGACTGCCGGGAGTACGTCCGCCAACTCACCCTGGTCGGCGACCGGCTGATCGGCCTGCTGCCGGACAGCGAGCCACCGCTCGGCTTCGAGACCCGGGTGGCGCGCACGCTGGCCCAGCAGGCATCGGCGTCCGAGGCTCCCACGGGCGTCTCCGGCCGTACGTCGCCAAGCCTCCGCGGGCGGGCGCGGCGAGCCCGGCTGCGCCTGGCGGCCGTCGCCACCGCGGTCACCGTGGCCATCGGGCTCGCCGGCTGGGGGATCGGCACCGCCGTCGAGCAGGTCCTCGCCTCGTCCGCGCCCGCCACCGCGTCCGAGCCCATGCTGATCGGGGACATGACCTCGGCCCCGAGCGGCGGCACCGTCGGCGAGGTCTACGCCCACCCCGGAACCCCCGGCTGGATCTTCGTGTCCGTCGATCTCGCCGGCCCGCACGCCGCGTACACCGGCAAGGTCACCTGCCTCCTCGAACACGCCGACGGTACGACCGTGCGCGTCGGCGACTTCACCCTGACCGGCGGACACGGCGAGTGGGGCGTGGCCGCACCCGGCGACCTCTCGACCCTCTCCGGCGCCCGGCTGACGGCGCCCGACGGCACGGTCCTCGCCACGGCCCACCTGGCGAAGGGCCGGGTCGTGGAGCCGGTGCAGTGAACCGGAGCCGGATACGGCCCGGCCTGGTACGGCTCAGGAGCGCTGCGGCAGGGTCGCTTCCAGGGCCGCGGCCAGCTCGGCGACCGTGGGCCGCGCCGCCGGGTCGGCCCGCAGACAGGCGTCGACGGCGGCGGCGAGCGCGGGCGGCAGCCGCCTCCGGGACGCGATGGGCGGGGCCGCCTTCTCTGCCTGCGGATACCGGTCCTTCATCCGCGGATGCCGGTCGTCCGTCTGTGGACACCGGTCGTTCGCCTGCGAGGAGGAGCCGCCCATGCCCTCGCCGCCCTCGTCGGACTCCGCTCCGGTCGCGCCGCAGTCGAAAGGCACGTCACCGCACGCGACCTCGTACAACGTGACGCCGATGCCCCACACGTCGGCGGCGGCCGTGAGCGGATCGCCCCGGGCCTGCTCCGGAGCGAGGTAGCAGCACGTGCCCAGCCCGGCGGGCGCCGGTCCGGGCGGCCGGGCGACGCTCAGGTCCAGCACCTTGGCATGCCCGCGCTCCACCACCACGTTGGCCGGTTTGAGGTCCAGGTGCAGCAGACCCCGGCCGTGCAGATAGTGGACCGCCGAACACAACTGCACGCCGAGGAGCGCCACATCGGTAGCCGCCGGCCGGCGCCGCAGCCGGTGCACGAGGTGGGACAGCGTCTCACCGGTCAGTGTCTCCAGGATCACGAGCGGCTCGGGCGACGTGACGGTCTCGTACCCACGGACCAGGTGCGGATGGCTGAACTCCTGCAGCAACCGGCCCTCCCGCAGCAGCCGCTCGCCGAGCTGCCCCTCGCCCCGCCGGTCCGGTCGCACCACCTTGATCACGCACCGGCAGGCCCGTTCCGCACTCCACGCGTCGTACACATCGAGCCAGCCCGTGCGGGTCAGATGCCCGAGGATCTCGTACCCTCGCGCCGGCTCCGCGCCCGGCGCGAGGGGCGCGGGGCCGTTCCCGCCCGCCACCGCGGCGCTCATGACGGCACCGCGCCCATGCTCAGCCGGTGCAGCCGGGCGTACGTGCCCTGGCCGCGGAGCAGGTCGTCGTGGGCGCCGTCTTCCACGACCCGGCCGTGGTCCAGCACCACGATCCGCGTGGCATCGCGCACGGTCAGCAGGTTGTGGGAGATGACGACGGTCGTCCGCCCGGCCATGAGCCGGCGCAGCGGGTCCATGATCCGCCGGCCCGACCGCACGTCCAGCCCCGTGGTCGGCTCGTCCAGCAGCAGCACGGGCGCGTCCCTGATCATCGCGCGGGCGATCGCCAGCCGCTGGCACTGCCCGCCGGACAGGGTCCGGCCGCGCTGCCCGACCAGCGTGTCGTAGCCCTCCGGGAGCCGCTCGATGAACTCGTGGGCGTCCGCCGCGCGCGCCGCCGCGACGATGTCCGCCTCGCTCGCCCCCGGCCGCCCGTAGGCGATGTTCTCGCGTACCGTGCCGTGGAAGACGAGGGTCTCCTGCAGCACCACCGCGATGTTCTCCCGTACGTCGCACAGCCTCAGGTCCCGCAGATCGGTGCCGCCGAGCAGGACCGCGCCGCGCTCGGGGTCGTAGAAGCGCAACTGGAGTCTGGCGGCCGTGGACTTGCCGGCCCCGCTCGCCCCGACCAGCGCCAGGGTCTCCCCGGGCGCGACATGGAACGACACGTCCGACAGCGCCCAGGAGGATGCGCCGGGGTAGCGGAACCAGACCCCGTCGAACTCCACCTCGCCCCGCGCCCGGCCGATCCGCCGGGCGCCCGGAGCCTCGACGACCTGCGGCCGCTGGTCCAGCAACTCGATGATCCGTTCGGCGGAGGCGGAGGCGGCGTAGAAGGTGGTGCCGAGCCCGGAGAGGCCGTGGACCGGGCCGTACAGCTTGCCGATGAGCGCCAGGAAGACCAGCAGACCGCCCAGCGTGAGCTGTCCCCGGGCCAGTTGCCAGGTGCCGAGGCCCAGCACCGCGAGGCCGCCGGTCACCTCGATGATCTCGACGACGGGCCCGTAGACGGCGCGGATCCGGGCCGAGGCCATCGCCGCCCGGAACCTGCCCGCGTTCTCCCGCTCGAACCGGCGCTCCTCCCACTCCTGCCGGTTGTACGCCTGCACCAGCGCGACATTGCCGAGCACCTCCTCGGCGATCGCGCTGAGCGAGCCGCTGCGGCGCCTGCGCTCCCGCGACGCCGTTTTGAGCAGCCGCGCGAAGTGCCGCGCGGCAGCCCAGAACAGCGGCACGATCACGAGGGCCAGTAGGGTCAGGTCCCAGCGCAGATAGAACAACAGGCCCAGGAAGAAACCCAGTTGGACGACGTAGTAGAGGACATCCGCCACTCCCGAGAGCAGAAACGTCTCGACCGCGTCGACGTCCCCCGTGATGCGGGACAGCACGTCCCCGAGCCGCCGGCGTTCGAAGAAGCCGAGCGACAGCCCCTGGACATGCCGGAACACCTCGGAGCGCAGCGAGAGCAGAAAGCTCTCGCCGACCCAGGTGGACGTCACCTCGTCGGCGAACCCGAGCACCCCGGAGCAGACGATGAGTCCCGCGTAGGCCGGTGCGATCCACAGCAGCGGCCGCAGGTCGCGGGGGACGAGCACGCCGTCCACGACGGTCTTGAAGAGCCAGATCTCCGCGGCGTCGACGGCCGGTCCGGCCAGGCTGAAGAGCAGAACGGGGACGAGCCAGCGGCGGCCGCCGCGCGTGTACGGCCAGAACCGCCGGAACACCGCACGCGGCGAGACGGCGGGCGCGGCCGCGACGACGCCGTCGGAGGCCTCGCCCACCGAGAGCAGACGCCGCAGGACGTGCACCATGGGACGCGTTCCTCGGGGGCCGGCGGAGCGGACCGGGTCCTCCGGTCACCGGTCCGCTCAGCCCTGATGTGCGATTCAGAAGTCATCGCGGCCGTGGCGGTCGCCGTGGTCGTGGCGGTCGCCGTGGTCGTGATCGTGGCGGTGCCCGTGCCGGTGGCCGTGGTCACTGTGGTCGCCGTGGTCGTGATGCGACGTGTGCCTCCGGTGGTCATGGCGGCTGGCCGGCACAAGACTGACGAAGATAGCCATTCCGTTCCTCCCGAAACTTGCTGTATATGGGATACGTCCCGGAGCGGAAACGGGATGGCTCTCCGGCGAAAAAAGCCGCTCGAAAAACTCACTCGAAAAACTCACTCGAAAAACGCGGTCGAAAAACGCGCTCGAACGAAATCGCTGTCAGCCCAGCCTCGCCGCCAGCCCCCCGGTGCACCGCACCTCGTCGCCCGCGGTGATCAGCAGGCCCTCCACGTCCGGCAGGGACTCCAGCCAGGCCAGCCCCGCCCGCGAGCCCATCGCGAACGCCGCCGTGGCCCAGCAGTCCACCCATGTCAGCCGCGGCCCCACCACCGTCACGGCGACCAGATCCGTCACCGCCGACTTCCCCGTCCGCGGATCCACGATGTGCGCACCCCGCTCGGCCGTACCCGAGGTCGCCACCGACAGCTCGGACACCCCCGCCGCCGAGATCACCGCCGCCAGCCCGCCCGGCCGGAGCGGATCGGCCACCCCCACCCGCCACGGCCGCTGCTGCTCCGGCGAACCGAGCAACTGGACGTCCCCGCCCCCGTTGACGCTCACCCCGCACACCCCGGCCACCCCCGCCAGCAGCCGCGCCGCCCGCTCGGCGGCCCAGCCCTTGACGATGCCGGTGGGATCCAGCGAGCCCCGATAGCGGCTGCTGAACCAGCCCTCGCTCACCCGCTCCGCCTCCGCCGCGAGCTCCAGCACCTCGGCCACCTCGGGCGCGCACCGGTCCACGGCCAACTCGCCCCGCGCCAGCCGCGACACCTCGCTGTCCTCGCGGTAGGTGCTGAAGACCGCGTCCGCCGCGTGCAGACCCGCGACCGCCTCGGCCAGGGACTCGCGCACCGCACGGGGTTCCCCGCCGCGGACGTCGAAGGAGAAGACCGTCCCCATGACCTCCTCCGCATGACGCACCGCGGCGGGAGCTTCGGCCGGCTCGGCCACCGTGTCAGCCACCGGCCTGGTCCAGCGCCGACTGCAGGGACTGCCGGTAGCCGGTGCTGGTGTAGGTGGCGCCGGAGACGGCGTCGATGTGCGCGCTGCCGGCCGCTACGGCCTCCTGGTTGAGCTTGGGGACGGCCATCGCGGTCTTCTGGTCGCTGAGTCCGCCCTTGGGCGCCTGGACGGCCTCCGCCTTGGTGATCTTGCCGGCGCTGACCGTGATCCGTACCTGGACCGGGCCGTACTGGGTCTGCGCGACCTGCCCGGTCACCGTACGAGCCTGAGCAGAACCGGACGACGAGGAGCCACCGGAGGAGGAGCCGCCGGAGGAAGACCCCGGGGAAGCCTTCATCCTGTCCAGCGCCGACTGCAGCGACTTCTTGTAGCCGTTGCTCGTGTACGTCGCCCCGGACACCGCGTCGATCTGCGCGCTCTGCGGCGCTACGGCCTCCTGGTTGAGCTTGGGGACGGCCATCGCGGTCTTCTGGTCGCTG
>NZ_CM002285.1:7857408-7880093 GCF_000497445.1 Streptomyces roseochromogenus subsp. oscitans DS 12.976
GCCCTGCGGGGACGTCTGCCCCGCCGCCGTCTGCTGCGGGGCCGCGCCGACCGCCGACGCCGCGGCCGGACCGGACGCCGGCTTCAGCGACAGCAGCAGTACGACACCGGACACGGTAGCGGCGGTGGCCAGCACGACCCGTCGAATGGGATGGCTCTTCCTCATCAGTCCGTAACTCTCCGTTGCTCCCGCTCACATCTCGAACGACTCGTGATGGATACGGCGGGCGGGGACCCCCGCACCCCGCAGCGCCTCGTACACCGACTGCGCGAACCCGGCCGGGCCGCACATGAAGACGTCGTGCCGGTCGATGTCCGGGATCTTCCGCTGGAGGTTCTCCGCGGAGATGTCCGGCCGCTCGCCCTCCGGGCTGTTCACCGCGTACATCAGCCGGGCGCCCCGCTCGTCGGCGATCTTCGCCAGCTCGTCCCACAGCGCCAGGTCCTGGGTGCTGTTGGCCCGGTAGAGCAGGGTGATGTCCCCGGCCGCGCCCGGCAGCGTCTCGAACAGCGCCCGCATCGGCGTGATGCCCACCCCGCCCGCGACCAGCAGCACCTTGCCCCGGCTGCGGCGCTGCGCGGTCATCGCGCCGTACGGGCCCTCGGCCCACACCCGGGTACCGGGCGTCAGCTCCCGCAGCCGGGCGCTGTGGTCGCCGATCGCCTTCACCGTGATCCGCAGCATGTCCGGGCGGGGCGCCGCCGACAGCGAGTACGGGTGCGAGCTGAACCGCATCCCGGGCGCGAGGAACCGCCAGCGGAAGAACTGGCCCGCCTCCGCGCCCATCCGGTGCAGCTTCCGCCCGCCGATCAGCACCGACACGATGCCCGGCGTCTCCTCGATCACCGCCTCCACCCGCATCCGGTGCTTGAGGTTCAGCCGGATCGGGGTGAGGATCCGGTACCAGATCACCAGCGCGGTGACCGCGCCGTACAGGCCGTACCAGAAGGTCTTGGCGGCCGGCTCGACCGCGAAGTCGTTGCCCGTGGTGATCTGGTGCCAGAACGTCAGGAACACCGCCGCGTACGTCATCAGATGCACGTGGTACCAGGTGTCGTACGGCATCCTGCGGCGGATCCCGCCGATCGAGGTCAGCCCGATCAGCACGAACAGGCCCGTGCCGATCGCCGCCTTGCCCACATCGGGCAGCTGGTCGATGGAGTCGATGGTCTGCTGGACGATGTCGCCGAGCGACTTGCCCGCCTGGAGCGCGTACCCCCACATGGTGAGGAAGACGTGAGCCACGATCAGGCAGAGCGTGTACCGGCCGCTCATCGCGTGCCAGCGGGCCACCCGGTCCGAGCCGACCCGCCGCTCCAGCGCCGGCACGCGTGCCATCTGGAGCACGACCAGCGCCATCAGATAGCCGGCCAGCAGGCCCGTGATCCGGCCCGCGTTGAGGATCTTGCCGTTGTCGTCGGCGATGGACGGTGTGTTGTGCCACCAGAGCCACAGCACGGCCGCCGCGCCCGCCCAGACGGCGAGCAGCAGCGGTACGGCCGGGCTGCGGCGCGGGCGGATGCGGCGCATCGTCTGTCGGCGGGCGGCACGTCCGCCTGCGAGCGTGGTGGTCACGGTTCCTCCGTGGGACTCGGCCCTTGGCCCACAGATACGTCCCGCGTGCGCTGAGTGTTCAGAGGCCCGCCTCACAGTCCCGCCGAGTCCAGCGCGGACTGCAGGGACTGCCGGTACCCGGTGCTGGTGTACGTGGCGCCCGACACCATGTCGACGTCCGCGCTCTGCGCCGCCAGCGCCTCGCGCCGCAGCTGGGGGAGCGCGTAGCTGTTGATCTCCTGGTCGCGCGGGTTGTCCTGCGGATACTGCACGGCCGTGACGTCCGTGAGCCTGCCGCTCTTGATCGTCACCCGCACCTGGACCGGGCCCCAGCGGGTCTGGACGGTGTCGCCGGTGACGGACTTGGAGACGCCCTTCGATCCGGAGGCGGAGCCGCTCGATCCGCTCGACGGGGCCGAACTGCTCGACACAGAAGGCGACTTGGTGCCGGCCGTGGCCAGCGCGGGGCTCGTGTGCGGCTTCAGCGACAGCAGCAGCACCATGCCGGAGACGGTCGCGGCACTCGCCAGCACGATGCGGCGCAGGGGACGGTTCTTCTTCAACGCGTGCACGTGTGAGGCCTCACAACTCGAACGACTCGTGGTGGATACGGCGGTCCGGCACCCCGGCCGCCCGCAGTGCCTCGTACATGTCCCCGGCGAAACCGTGCGGCCCGCACAGGTAGACGTCGTGGCCGGCGAGGCCGGGGAAGGTCGCGCGCAGCGACTGAGCCGAGATGTCCGGGCGCTCCCCGCCGGGCCCGTTCAGCGCGTACAGCACCTGCGCGCCGCGCCACCGGGCGATCGCCTCCAGCTCCTGGCCGAGCGCCAGGTCCTCGGCCCGGCGCGCCCGGTACAGCAGCGTGACCTCGCCGGGCAGCGTCTCGAACAGCGCCCGCAGCGGGGTGACACCGACGCCGGCCGCGATGAGCAGCGAGCGGTGCGCGGTGGCCCGGTCGGCCGTCAGCGAGCCGTACGGGCCCTCCGCCCACACCCGGGTGCCGGGCCTGAGCAGCGCCACGGCCGCACTGTGGTCGCCCAGCGCCTTGACGGTGATCCGCAGCCGGTCCGGGCGCGGCGGCGCCGACAGCGAGTACGGCGTCGACGTCCAGCCCATCCCCTCGCCGAGGAACCGCCAGCGGAAGAACTGCCCCGGCCGCGCGCCCAGCTCCTCCAGGTGCCGCCCGTGTACGACGACCGAGTACACCCCCGGCGCCTCCTGGTGCACCGACTCCACGCGCAGCCGGTGGCGCCGGTTGAGGCGGACCGGGGCGAGGACCCGGAACCACAGCACCAGGGCCGCGACCCCCAGATACAGCGTGTACCAGACGGCGGTCGCCACCGGCTTGCCGTTGAACTCGTCGCCCAGCGTCAGCTGGTGGAAGAAGGCCAGGAAGACGGCCGCGTAGGTCAGCAGGTGGACGTAGTACCAGAACTCGTGGCTCGTACGGCGCCGTACCGCGCGCATGGACGTGATGCCGACCGCGAAGAGGAGCACCGTGCCGGCGGTGGCCTTGAGCATGTCCGGGTAGTCCAGGACGACGGTTGCGGTCTCGTGCCAGAGCGAGGCCCGGTCCTGGGCGGCGTACCCGGTGAGGATCAGCACGATGTGCGCGACGAGGAGGCAGACCGTGTACCGGCCGGCCATCGCGTGCCAGCGCGCCACCCGGTCCGAGCCGATCCGGGTCTCCAGCAGCGGCACCCGCGCCATCAGGGCGACCAGCACCGCACAGGCGTACCCGCACAGCAGCCCGGCGATCCGCCCGGCGCCGGTCAGCAGGCCGGCCGTACCGGCCACGGACCCGGTGTCCGCCCACCAGAGCGCGAGGACGGCCGCCGCCCCGGCCCACAGCACGGCCAGCACGGGCCCGGCCGGGGAGCGCCGTCCGGTCACGGGCACGGGCGGCGCCGCCCGTCTCGTCTCCACGGTGGTCATCGGTCGCCGTCCCTTCGTCCGTCGTGCCAGGCCACTGTGCGGGGCGAAGTTCTGAGCCACCTCTGAAAAGCCCCGCTGCCCGGCTGCCCCGCGAGCGGACACAGCGGGAATGCGCAGCCGGCGCCGGGGGGACCGGTGAGCGCACTCACAGAAAACTCAGAGCGGAGGCGGTACGTCCCACCCGTCCGCCTGGGTGATGCTGGTAAGCGCGATGAACACCACCCGTGCCGGCCGCCCGGCCCTCACCCGACCCGACGGCACCCCGCTGCGCGTCCTGGTCGTCGATGACGACCCGGACCTCGCGGAAGTGCTCACCGGCGCCCTGCGCTACGAGGGCTGGGAGGTGCGAGCGGCAGGCGACGGCGCCTCGGCCGTGGCCGGCGCGCGCGAGCTGCTGCCCGACGCCGTCGTCCTGGACGTGATGCTCCCGGACACCGACGGCTTCGCCGTGCTGCGCCGGCTGCACGAGGTGAAGCCGGACGTCTGTGTGCTCTTCCTCACGGCCCGGGACGCGGTCGAGGACCGGATCGCGGGCATCACGGCGGGCGGCGACGACTATGTCACCAAGCCCTTCAGCCTGGAGGAGGTCGTGGCCCGGCTGCGCGGTCTGCTGCGCCGGGCGGGCATGACCCGGCATCTGGAGGAGGGGCCACGGCTGACTGTGGGCGACCTGGCGATGGACGAGGAGGCCCGCGAGGTCACCCGGGCCGGTGACCTGATCGAACTCTCCCCCACGGAGTTCGAGCTCCTCCGCTTCCTGATGCGCAACCCGCGCCGCGTGCTCAGCAAGGCGCAGATCCTCGACCGGGTCTGGTCCTACGACTTCGGCGGCCGGGCCCATGTGGTCGAGCTGTACATCTCCTACCTGCGCAAGAAGATAGACGCGGGCCGCGAGCCCATGATCCACACGGTGCGCGGGTCGGGCTACGTCCTGAAGCCGGTGACCAGGTGACGTTCCTACGGCGGCTGCCCCGCCCTCGCACCCTGCGCGCCCGGCTCATCGCCGGTCTGGTCGTGCTCCTCGCGATCAGCTGTGCCGCGGTCGGCGTGGCGGCCGTCGTCGAGCTGAACGGCTTTCTCACCCGCCGGCTCGACCAGCAGCTCCAGCAGGCCGGTCCGGCCTTTCCGCAGAGCCTGGAGCACGGCACCTACAAGCCGTCGGACTATGACGGCGACGAGCACGGCGACACCCGCCGCCAGGCCGCCGAGACGTTCGGCGCCCGCCTGCTGGGCGGCCAGGTCACCAGCGCGGCCGTGGTGCCAGCCAGCGACATTCAGGACCCCGGCATCACCCTGACCGCCACCGACCGCGCGGCCCTGGCCGGGCTTCCGGTGGACGGCGCGGGCCACACCGTGCGCCTGTCGAACCTGCGCGACTACCGGCTGATGGCGTGGCGCGGCAGGGACGGCGACGTACTGATCACGGGGCTGCCGACGGAGCCGGTACGGGCCGCCGTGCAACGCCTCGAACTGGTCGCGGTGGTCGTCTTCGGCTTGGCCCTGACCGTCGCCGGTGTGGCCGGGGCGCTGTGGGTGCGCTGGTCGCTGCGCCCGCTGAGCCGCGTCGCCGCCACCGCCACCCGGGTCAGCGAGCTGCCACTGGCCAGCGGCGAGGTGGTGCTGCCGCCGCGCGCTCCGGACGCCGACCCGGGCGGCGAGGTCGGCCGGGTGGCGGCCGCCTTCAACCGCATGCTGGGCCATGTCGAGGACGCCCTGACCAAACGCCACGCCAGCGAGGAGCGGCTGCGCCGCTTCGCCGCCGACGCGAGCCACGAGCTGCGCACCCCGGTCGCCTCCGTGCGCGGTCACGCCGAGCTGGCCCTGCTCCACCCGGGCCCGGTGCCGCCGGAGGTGACCCGCGCCCTGGAACGCATCACGGCCGAGTCCGCCCGCATGGGCGAGATGGTCGACGACCTGCTCCTGCTGGCCCGCCTCGACGCCGGCCGCCCCTTGGAGCGGCACCCCGTCGACCTGACCCACCTGGTGCTGGACGCGGTCACCGACGCCCGCGCCACCGGCCCCGACCACGGCTGGACGCTGGACCTGCCCGAGGACCCGGTGACGGTGCCGGGTGACGCCCATCGACTCCAACAGGTGTTGGCCAACCTGTTGGCCAACGCGCGTTTGCACACGCCCGTTGGCACCAAGGTGACGGTGACCCTGGAAGCTGGCACCGACTCGGTCCTCCTCTCCGTCCACGACGACGGCCCCGGTGTCCCCGAAGAGGTCCGGCCCACCGTCTTCGAACGCTTCACCCGAGCCGACCATCGCCGCCCCACCGGCACCTCGGGCTCCGGTGCGGGCCTGGGCCTGTCGATCGTGGCGGCGGTGACGGAGGCGCACGGGGGGAGCGTGGGCCTGGAGAGCAGACCGGGGACCACGACATTCAGGGTCACTTTGCCGACTTGAGGGGGCAGCACATCAATACCGGGTAAGGGCTGTGGCCCCGTCAACCGTCCCGATGGCAATGTGCGGGGACTTCTGCGGCTTGGCCCAGGAGAGAATCCGCCGCATCGCATCCTCCGGCACCGACACACAACCAGCCGTCGCCCCCCGCCCGTTGACATGCAGAAAGATCCCGGCGCCGAGCCCCCGAACGGGCTCGTCGTAGTTGAACCCGATGACAAGACCGTAGGCATACTGAGCGGTGTAAGAGATCAGATGCTCGGACTCGGACGCCCGGCAGTCGTCCGGCAGCGGTTCGGCCCACCGGTTGTACGACTGTGACGCGATGTCCTCGCACCACCACGAACTGTCCTTCAC
Organism: Streptomyces roseochromogenus subsp. oscitans DS 12.976; assembly: GCF_000497445.1. Taxonomy (NCBI): domain Bacteria; kingdom Bacillati; phylum Actinomycetota; class Actinomycetes; order Kitasatosporales; family Streptomycetaceae; genus Streptomyces; species Streptomyces roseochromogenus. Next base: position 7,863,661 of record NZ_CM002285.1, read on the forward strand.
CGCAAGGTACTTGACGCTCGTTCCGCTCGGCGCCGCCTTGATCCCGAAGCCGAAGGGAAGGCCGTACAGCCCGGTCGGTGTCGTGTTCGTCCCCTGCTTCCGCGTGGCCCCCTCGACCAGCCCGTTCGCCCCGAACCGCGCCGGTGCGCCACCGGCCCGCACCCACCGTCCGTCCCGCAGGTCCCACCAGGTGAGGGTCCCCGACGTGGCGTCGGTGCGCGGCGCCTGAGCGGTGATCAGCTGGGTGCCGCCGCCGGTGTCCGCCATCCGCGCGGGCAGCGGCACGGTCCCGGGGTCCGGTGCGAGACCGAGCAGGGCGAGCGAGGACGCGGACACGAGGGCGAGCACGACACCGGGGCGCATGGCTCAGACGGTAGACGGGGGAAGCGGCAACGGCAGCCCGGGTAGTCCGTCCAGGCTCGTCGCGATGTGCTCCTTCTTCGCGAAGTAGGCGCTCAGCGAGGCGTCGTCCTCACGCGCGAACCGCTTGCCGTGCAGCTCACGATCGCTCTCGTAGGCCATGTAGGGGACGGCGTACCCACAGCTGTCCCGGATCAGCTCCGCGTGTACGACGATGACCGCGCGCAGGCCGTGCACGCTCGGGTCGATGTCCGGGAAGTGAGCGAGCAGCTCCGTGAAGCGCGGGTCGTCCCGGAAGACGGGCTCGCCCCGGCCGTGCACGCGCACGATGTTCGGCGGGCCCTGAAAGGCGCACCACATCAGGGTGATCCGCCCGTTCTCCCTGAGGTGGGCGATGGTCTCGGCGTTGGACCCGGCGAAGTCCAGGTAGGCCACGGTCAGTTCGTCGAGTATGACGAAGGAGCCCTGGAGGCCCTTGGGGGAGAGATTGACCGTGCCGTCGCCGGACAGCGGCGCGGTCGCGGTGAAGAAGAGGGGTTGCTCCTCGATGAACGTCCGGAGCCTGCCGTCGATGCGTTCGTAGCTCTTTCCCATGTCCACCGAGTATCGACGCGATTCTTTCGGCTGTCTAAGGAATTCGCACACCGGCCCACCATCCGGACGCCCCGATCCGGACCCGTCCATCCGTCCGCCCGCATCCGGACTCACCGAGGCCGCCCCGGCCGGCGCTGGTCGGGGCGGCCACGACTGCCTGCTACCTCACTGAGTGAGCGTGCAGGCGGCAAGGGTGTCCAGGCCGGTGGGCTTGGTGGTGGTGCGGCCGATGGCGATGGTGATGCGGTCGATGGTGGAGACGCGCTTGTCCTTGAGGGGTCCGAGGATGGCGTTGTTGACGAAGTTGGGTCCGCCTTGGCCAACGGTGGTGTGCAAACGCTTGTTGGCTTCTTGGATCTGGGTCTGGAGGAGGACGAGGTTGCGGTCGACCTCGGCCTTGGCGGTGGCGGGCACGACGGGGAGCTTGGAGGCCACGTCGGGGCAGCTGATCGTGCCGGGGCTCGCCAGGGTGCGGGCCTGGGCGGCGCCGTCGCTCCCGGCGGGGGTGCCGGCGAGTGCTGAGCCGGCGATCACCGCGCCGGACAGCACCACGGCGGCAGCGCCGCCGACGACCGCCACGCGGCGCTTGTCGTACTTCGGAAGAGCCCTGGACATACGGAAGCCTCACTCGGGTTCGGGTCGACGTCTGAGCAACGCGGCGCCTGCGTGCAGAGGGAAGTACGAGAAAGCGGTTTCAGCCGTTCACTCCAGTCGCTGATTGACGAATCATGCAGAGTTCTGCATACTCATGCATGACAGCAAGTGCAGTGTGAGGAGAAACCCGTGACCGAGCGCGTCGTACTCGCCTATTCGGGCGGTCTGGACACCTCCGTCGCCATCGGCTGGATCGCCGAGGAGACGGGCGCCGAGGTCATCGCCGTCGCGGTGGACGTAGGCCAGGGCGGCGAGGACCTGGACGTCATCCGCAAGCGCGCCCTCGCCTGCGGTGCCGTCGAGGCCGAGGTCGCCGACGCCAAGGACGAGTTCGCCGACGAGTACTGCCTCCCGGCGATCAAGGCGAACGCCCTCTACATGGACCGCTACCCGCTGGTCTCGGCCCTGTCCCGGCCCGCGATCGTCAAGCACCTCGTCGCCGCCGCCAAGAAGCACGGCGCCACGACCGTCGCCCACGGCTGCACCGGCAAGGGCAACGACCAGGTCCGTTTCGAGGCCGGTATCGTCGCCCTCGCCCCCGGCCTGCAGTGCATCGCCCCGGTCCGCGACTACGCGATGACCCGGGACAAGGCGATCGCCTTCTGCGAGGCCAAGCAGCTCCCGATCGCCACCACCAAGAAGTCCCCGTACTCCATCGACCAGAACGTCTTCGGACGCGCCGTCGAGACGGGCTTCCTGGAGGACATCTGGAACGCCCCGATCGAGGACATCTACGACTACACCGCCGACCCGGCCGTCCCGCGCGAGCCCGACGAGGTGATCATCACCTTCAAGGAGGGCGTCCCGGTCGCGATCGACGGCAGGCCCGTCACCGTCCTGCAGGCCATCCAGCAGCTCAACGAGCGCGCCGGCGCCCAGGGCATCGGCCGGATCGACATGGTCGAGGACCGGCTCGTCGGCATCAAGTCCCGCGAGGTGTACGAGGCCCCGGGCGCGATCGCCCTGATCACCGCCCACCAGGAGCTGGAGAACGTCACCGTCGAGCGCGAACTCGCCCGCTACAAGCGGCAGGTCGAGCAGCGCTGGGGCGAACTCGTCTACGACGGCCAGTGGTTCTCCCCGCTCAAGCGCGCCCTGGAGGGCTTCATCAACGAGGCCAACCAGCACGTGACCGGCGACATCCGGATGACCCTGCACGGCGGCCGCGCCGTCGTCACCGGCCGGCGCTCCGAGTCGTCCCTGTACGACTTCAACCTCGCCACCTACGACACCGGCGACACCTTCGACCAGTCGGCCGCCAAGGGATTCATCGACATCTACAGCCTGTCGTCGAAGATCGCCGCCCGGCGGGACCTGGCCTGAGTACGGTTCGTCCATCCACCCTCATCTCTAGGAGCAGCGCAAGTGAGCAGCAGCAGCGGTGACGTACGGCTCTGGGGCGGCCGTTTCGCCGACGGTCCCGCCGAGGCCCTGGCGAAGCTGTCGGCGTCCGTCCACTTCGACTGGCGCCTCGCGCCGTACGACATCGCCGGCTCGCGTGCCCACGCGCGCGTGCTGCACAAGGCGGGCCTGCTCACCGAGGACGAGCTGACCCGCATGATCGCCGGGCTCGACCGGCTGGAGGCCGATGTCGCCGACGGCTCCTTCGTGGGCACGATCGCCGACGAGGACGTGCACACCGCCCTGGAACGCGGCCTGCTGGAGCGCCTCGGTCCCGACCTCGGCGGCAAACTGCGCGCCGGCCGGTCGAGGAACGACCAGGTGGCGACCCTCTTCCGGATGTACCTGAGGGACCACGCCCGTACGATCGGCGGCCTGATCGCCGACCTCCAGGACGCCCTGATCGGCCTCGCCGAGGCCCACCCGGACGTCGCGATGCCCGGCCGCACCCACCTCCAGCACGCCCAGCCGGTGCTCTTCGCCCACCACGTCCTCGCCCATGTGCAGTCCCTGTCCCGGGACGCCGAGCGCCTGCGCCAGTGGGACGACCGCACGGCGGTGTCGCCGTACGGCTCCGGCGCCCTCGCCGGCTCCTCCCTGGGCCTGGACCCGGAGGCCGTGGCGCAGGACCTCGGCTTCGAGCACGGCAGCGTCGGCAACTCCATCGACGGCACGGCCTCCCGTGACTTCGTCGCCGAGTTCGCCTTCATCACCGCGATGATCGGGATCAACCTCTCCCGTATCGCCGAGGAGATCATCATCTGGAACACGAAGGAGTTCTCCTTCGTGACCCTGCACGACGCGTTCTCCACGGGCTCGTCGATCATGCCGCAGAAGAAGAACCCGGACATCGCGGAGCTGGCGCGCGGCAAGAGCGGCCGCCTGATCGGCAACCTGACGGGTCTGATGGCGACGCTGAAGGCCCTGCCCCTCGCCTACAACCGCGACCTCCAGGAGGACAAGGAGCCGGTCTTCGACTCCTGCGACCAGCTGGAGGTGCTGCTGCCGGCCTTCACCGGCATGATCGCCACCCTCACGGTCAACCGCGAGCGCATGGAGGAACTGGCCCCGGCCGGCTTCTCGCTCGCCACCGACATCGCCGAGTGGCTGGTCAAGCAGGGCGTGCCGTTCCGGGTCGCGCACGAGGTCGCGGGGGAGTGCGTGAAGGTCGCCGAGGCCGAGGGCAAGGAACTGGACGAGCTGACGGACGAGCAGTTCGCGAAGATCTCCGCGCATCTCACTCCGGAGGTGCGTACGGTCCTCAACGTGCCGGGCGCTCTCGCCTCCCGCAACGGACGGGGCGGCACGGCACCGAGCGCGGTCGCCGTGCAGCTGGCGGAGGTCAAGGCGGACGTGGCGGCGCAGCACGATTGGGCGGAAGCCAAGAAGAGCTGAGCGACAGCGCCCCTTCGGGGGCTCGGGGCTGTATCGACATGCGGCTCCGCCGCGTGGGCGCGCGCAACCACGAGGCACCCGCACTCGCCGATGCGCGGCAAGTCCCGAGCCCTGACGCGCCCGGCTCACCAGCGGAGCGGCATCGCCGGGTTACGTTGGTCGAGAGCCGTACCGGACCCGACCGAACGGAGCCCGCGATGCCCTTCGCCCGCCTCGCGACAGCAACCACGCCGACTTGCCACATCGGCCTCGGCCTGGCCGCAGTAGGTCGCCCCGGCTACATCAACCTCGGCCGTGAGGAAGACCTCGGAGAGAACCGCAGTGTCGACGCGATGCGCAGCCGAACCCACGAACTCCTCGACGCCGCCTACGCCCAAGGCATCCGCTACCTCGACGTAGCCCGCTCCTACGGCCGCTCCGAGGAGTTCCTCGCCGACTGGCTGAACACCCGCCCCGACATCGACGACGTGGTCATCGGCAGCAAATGGGGCTACACCTACACCGCCGGCTGGTCGGCGGACGCCGAGACGCACGAGGTCAAGGACCACAGCCTCGCCGCGTACGAGCGCCAGCGCGCCGAGACCGACGCCCTCCTCGGCGACCGGCTCGACCTCTACCAGATCCACTCGGTGACCCCGGACAGCCAGGCCCTCACCGACAAGGACCTGCACGCCAAGCTCGCCGAGGCCGCCGCCCAGGGCCTGACCATCGGCTTCTCGACCAGCGGCCCCGCCCAGGCCGACGCCGTCCGCGCCGCCCTCGCGATCACGGTCGGCGGCGAGCCCCTCTTCCGTACCGTCCAGTCGACGTACAACGCCCTGGAGACCTCGGCGGAACCCGCGCTCGCCGAGGCGCACGACGCCGGGCTCACGGTGATCGTCAAGGAGGGCCTGGCCAACGGCCGGCTCGCCGCACCGCACGCCCCGGAGGCGCTCAAGGCCGTAGCCGAGGAGGCCGGCCTCGGCTGCGACGCGGTGGCCCTCGCCTGGATCCTGCGCCGGCCCTGGGCCGGAGTCGTCCTCTCCGGCGCCGCGACCGTCCCCCAGCTCTTCTCCAACCTGCACGCCCCCGCCGTAGACCTCGACGCGGACCAGCTGACCCGCCTCGCCACGCTCGCCGAGGACCCGCGCGCCTACTGGGAGCGGCGCGGACAGCTGCCCTGGCACTGACCCCACGGCCACGCCGACCACCCGAGATCACCCGGGCCGACCAGCAGATATGAGCCACGCATGCCCGCTGTGAGACAAATGTGTCTCACATGGTCTATCCTCGTCTCATGGCCTTTGATCGTGACCAGGTGCTGCGCAGCGCGGCCGCCCTGCTGACCCGTAAATCCACCGCGACCATGGACGAGGTCGCCAAGGCCGCCGGGATCAGCCGGGCCACGCTGCACCGCCACTTCGCCGGGCGCGACACGCTCGTCCGGGCGCTGGAGGCGCTCGGCATCGAGGAGTGCGAGGCGGCCGTGGACCGGGCCCGGCTGGACGAGGGGCCCGCGAGCGAGGTGGTACGCAGGCTGGTGCGCGAGATCCAGCCCGCGGCCGGACTGCTCGCCTTTCTGTACGGCGAGAGCCAACTGTGGGAGGGCGAGCGGCAGAACGACGGATGGCTGCGCCTGGACACTCGGATCGGAGCGGTGTTCCAGCGCGGCCAGCAGGCGGGCGAGTTCCGTATCGACCTCACCCCGGTCTGGCTCACCGAGGCGCTGTACGGCCTGATCGCCTCCTGCGCCTGGGCCACCCTGGACGGCCGTGTGGCCGCCAGGGACTTCCCGACGATGGTCGCCGAGCTGCTGCTCGGCGGCGCTCTACGAAGAGAGGAATCATGACCAGCACCCTGCAGCCGGCCGCGACGACGGAGGCGGTGACGCGACCGGGCCGCTGGCTCGCGCTCTCCGTCCTCGTCCTGGCCGTGCTGCTGGTGGCCGTCGACGCCACCGTCCTCGGCCTGGCGACCCCCTACATCAGCGAAGACCTGGGCCCCTCCGGCACCCAGCTGCTGTGGATCGGCGACGTCTACTCCTTCGTCATCGCCGGTCTGCTGGTCTCCATGGGCAGCCTCGGCGACCGCATCGGCCGCAAGCGGATCCTGCTCGGCGGTGCCACGGCGTTCGGTGCGATATCCGTGCTCAACGCCTATGCCACGACACCGGAGTTGATGATCCTGGCGCGGGCGCTGCTCGGTGTCGCGGGCGCGACCCTGATGCCCGCCACTCTCGCCCTGATCCGCAACCTCTTCCACGACCCGCGCGAGCGCAGCCTCGCCGTCGGCATCTGGGGCGCGACCGCCTCCGCCGGTACGGCCGTCGGCCCGATCGCGGGCGGCTTCCTGCTCGAACACTTCTGGTGGGGCTCGGTCTTCCTCATCAACCTGCCGGTGATGGCGGTCCTGGTCCTCGTCGGCATCCGCACGCTGCCCGAGTCCCGCAACCCGAACCCCGGTCCCTGGGACCTGATCAGCGTCGTCCTGTCGCTGGTCGGCATGATCGGCGTCGTGTACGCGGTCAAGGAGGCGGCCACGCACGGCGTCACCGGTCCCACGCTCGCCGCAGGCCTGCTGGGCGCGGCCGCGCTCTACGGCTTCGTGCACCGTCAGCTCACCATGCCGGCCCCGCTGCTGGACATGCGGCTGTTCAGGCGCCGCGGCTTCAGCGGGGCGGTCCTCGCCGACCTGCTGACCGTGCTCGGCTTGTCGGGCCTGGTGTTCTTCCTCTCCCAGTACCTGCAACTCGTCATGGGCAGGCGCCCGTTCGAGGCGGGCCTCGCCGAACTTCCGGCCGCCGTCGGCGCGGTGGTGTCCGGCCTGATCGCGGGCCGCGCCGCCCGCCGCTTCTCGGTACGGGCCGTGGTCTCCGGCGGCCTCGCAGCGGTGGGCCTCGCCCTGGCCGCTCTGACCACGTTGGGCGCGTCGACGGGCTACCCGGTCCTCGGCGCGGCACTGCTGGTCGTCGGCATCGGCGCCGGCTTCTCCTTCACCGTGACGGCCGACGTCATCCTGTCCAGCGTGCCCAAGGAACAGGCGGGCGCCGCCTCGGCGGTCTCCGAGACGGCGTACGAACTGGGCGCGGCCCTGGGCATCGCCCTGCTGGGCTCGATCGTGACGGGCGTCTACCGCGACTTCACCGGCCCGGCAGGAACACCGGCGACGGCTCATGAATCACTGGGTGCGGCAGCGGAGGCGGCAACGAAAATGCCCCCGCACACGGCCCAGCAGATGCTGGAAGCGGCCCGCGAATCCTTCGTCCACGGCCTCCACCTGGCCTCGGGCGCAGGAGCGGCGGTCCTCCTGGCGACGGCCGTGGCGGCCTGGTTCTTGCTGAAGGGCCAGAAACTGGAAAGCGCCGGGTGAGTTTCCCTACCCGGGGGCGCGGGGCTGCATCCGATATGCGGCTCCGCCGCGTGGGCGCGAAAAGCGACCACCAACCCGCGCCCGAAAACCGGCCGAACTGCCAGCGGCGCTAGGCGGCCTTGGCCTTCGTGGCGTACATATCCACGTACTCCTGCCCCGACAGCCGCATGACCTCAGCCATCACCGAGTCGGTCACAGCCCGCAGCACATACCGGTCCCGATCCATCCCCTCGTACCGAGAGAACTCCATCGCCTCACCAAAACGAACCGTCACCTTGCCCGGCCGCGGAATCCCGGCTCCCCCCGGCTGCAGCTTGTCCGTGCCGATCATGGCGAAGGGGACGACCGGCGCACCGGTCATCAGCGTCAGCCGCGCGATACCGGTGCGCCCGCGGTACAGCCGCCCGTCGGGTGACCGCGTGCCCTCGGGGTAGATCCCGAAGATCTTCCCCTCCTCCAGGATCCGCCGCCCGGTCATCAGCGCGGCCACACCGCCGCTCGCGCCGTCCCGGTCCACCGGGATCATGCCGACGCCGGTGAAGAACCAGGCCATCAGCCGGCCCTTGAAGCCCTTCCCGGTGACGTACTCGTCCTTGCCGATGAAGTACACCTGCCGCTTGGTGACGAGCGGCAGCACGATCGAGTCGATGAACGTGAGGTGATTGCCCGCCAGAATGACCGGCCCGTCCCCCGGAATGTGCTCCACGCCCTCCACCTGTGGGCGGAACATCAGGCGCATGATCGGTCCGAGCACTGCCTTGATGAGCGCGAAGCGGGACAACGGGTCCTCCGATGTCGAGGGAATCGATATGAGTCTGTGCAGGTGAGGACATTACTCGCGGCCCTGGGCCGGGCGCACATCGGGTACGGCCGGTTCACCGAGGTCTTACGAAGAGTTGACGCGGGTTTACCTGCGGTGACGGCTCGGAGTCGGGTTGTGACCGCCCTGCAACATGTGACGGAGATCGCGCGCAGCCCACACACCGCCGCCGACGCCGCGCACAGCCCGTCTCCGGCACGACAGCCGGCGGCACCCTCGTGTTCCGGCCCAGGACTCTCACCCGTCACGTCAACGCCCCTACGATCGGCCCGGACTGAAGTACGAATGGGCAGGAGGCGCTGATGGGCAGCGACCAGGCGGACAAGAAGACGCAGGGCACCGGGCGACGGGCGATCCTCGGTGCGGCGGTGTTCGGCGCGGCGAGCGGAGCGGTCCTCGGGCTGCCGGGCGTGGCCGGCGCCGCGGAGGCCGGTACGGCCGCTGCGGCCGGGCAGGGCGGCCGGGGGCTGAAGAGCCTGCCGAAGCCGGCGATCATCGGTCACCGTGGCGCCAGCGGCTACCGCCCGGAGCACACCTTCGGCTCGTACAACCTGGCCCTGGACCTGGGAGCCGACGTGGTCGAGGCCGGCGACCTGGTGCCAACCAAGGACGGCCATCTCGTCTGCCGGCACGAGCCGGAGATCGGCGGTACCACGGACGTCGCCTCGCACCCGGAGTTCGCCGACCGCAAGACCACCAAGATGCTGGACGGGGTCGCGACCACCGGCTGGTTCACCGAGGACTTCACGCTTGCCGAACTGAAGACGCTGCGCGCGGTAGAGCGCATTCCGGCCAACCGTCCGCACAACACCCTCTACAACGGGCGCTGGGAGATACCCACGTTCGAAGAGGTTCTGAAGTGGCAGGACGAGCAGACCCGCAAGCGCGGCAAGCAGGTGTGGATCTACCCCGAGACCAAGCACCCCACGTACTTCCGCAAGCTCGGCCTCGGCCTGGAGGAGCGGGTCGCGAAGCTGCTGCGCAAATACGGCAAGGACGGCCGGAACGCGCCGGTCATCCTGCAGTCCTTCGAGCCCAGCAGCATCCAGAAGCTGAACCAGCTGGTCGACAACCCGCTCGTCGTGCTCCTCTCCGCGGCGGACAGCCGCCCCTACGACTTCGTGGAGGCGGGTGACCCGCGCACGGTCGCCGACCTGATCACCCCCAAGGGCCTCAGGGAGATCGCCGGCTACGCCCAGGGCATCGGCCCGACGCTGGACCTGATCATCCCGAAGGACGCGAACGGCAACCTCACCAAGCCGACCACGCTGGTCGCCGACGCGCACAAGGTGGGCCTGATCCTCACCCCGTACACCATGCGCAACGAGAACCCCTTCCTGCCGGCCGACTACCGCAAGGGCACCGCGGCCGACGGCTACGGCGACCCCTTCGGCGCGTTCAAGACGTACTTCGCGACCGGCATCGACGCCGTCTTCACCGACAACGCCGACACCGGCGTGCTCGCCCGCGCCGACTTCCTGGCGGGCTGACCCCGGCGTCCCCCTGCCGTCTGAGGCACCGTCGGCTTCGTTGCCGGCGGACGCCGTCAACGAGTGGCCGCGTCGGCACCTCGTTCGGGCTGACTGTGCGCCGCCCCGGAAACCTGATCCCGGGGCGGCGCGTCGTTCCGCATATGACGCACGACTTGGTAGCCGCTCTGCACCCGCTGCTCACCGCTGAGGCCTCGGCCGAGGCATATGCCGCCGGGAGCGAGCCGGGCGACCTGGAGCAGGCTGTCTGGCTCCGCCTGCTGGAGCGTCTGGAGACCGACGGACCGCCGCCGGACCCACAGGGCTGGCTGCGCAAGGCCGTCCGCGCCGAGGCCCGCCGCAGCCGCCGTACCACCCGTCGCGAACGTCCCTACGGCGCCGAGCCTGTCGCCGACGCCCGCACCGACCCCGAGCAGTGTGTCCTCGCGGCCGCCCGGTACCGCGCACTGCGCGAAGCGGTACGCCGTCTGCCCGGCCGCTGCCCCCGGCTCATCGAGGCCCTGCTCTCCCCGAAGGACCTGACATACCGGGAGATCGCGGGGGAGTTGGGTATCTCACAGGGCAGTCTTGGCCCGGAACGCTCCAGATGTCTGGGATGTCTACGGCGTTTGCTCACACCGGAGGTTGCGGCGCGCGAAGTGCGGGGATAGGAGTGAGAACGACAGGTGATCAGGTGAGCGGGAGGCGTGCGCACATGGGCATGAGCGTGACCATCTCGGTGGCGACCGAACAGGACGCGGAGCAGATCTTCAGGCTCCAGTACCTGTGCTTCCAGAGCGAGGCGGCGCTGTACGGCAACTACCGCATCGACCCGCTCGTCCAGACTCTGGACTCCGTCCGCCAGGAGGTCGCCTCCGACTGTGTCTTCGTCGCCCGGCTCGGCGAAGAGGTGGTCGGCTCCGTGCGCGGCAAGGTCACCGAGGACGGCGCGGCCGCCATCGGCAAGCTCTGCGTCCACCCTCGCCTGCAGGGCCACGGCATCGGCGCGAGGCTGCTGCGCGCGGCCGAGGCGGCGCTGGCCGAGGAGCGCGGCGCCAAGAGGTTCCGCCTCTTCACCGGCCACCGCAGCGAGGGCAACCTCCGCCTCTACCGCCGCTCGGGCTACGAGACGGTGGGCAGGTCCCAGGGCGCCGATGGAGTGGAGCTGATCGTCCTCGAAAAGCAGGCGGGGACGTACGCGGCTACGGCTTGACGGTGTTCTGTGCCTTCCGCAGCCAGTACATCGCGGAGACCGGCAGCAGCACCGGAATGAAGATGTACCCCGCTCCGTAGTACGACCAGACGGTCGCGTCCGGGAACGCCGAGCGGTCGACGAGGGTCCAGGTACCGACGATCAGGACACCCGCGAGCTCGGCGGCGCAGCACACCAGCGCCGCCCTGCGGGCCGTTTCCCCACCCCGGATCAGCGTGTACGTGATGAACCCGTACACCACCCCGGCGACAGCCGACAGCGCGTAGGCCAGCGGCGCCCGGTGGAAGTCCGTGCTGATCTGGTACGCCGAACGCGACACCGCGCCGACCACCATCACGCCGTAGAACCACACGAGCAGCATGCCCGGCCCGCTGATCAACCGGGTCGGCTTCTCCTCCACCGCCGTCACCTCAGCCTCCCCAGATGTCATAGAGCCGCACCTCCAGCACGGCCAGCACCACACCGCCGGCGGCGACCGTCACCGAGCCCCACTTGGTCCGCTCGGCCAGTGACATGAACCCCGCCGCCGGAACACACGCGAACGCGCCCAGCAGATACGCCACGAAGATCGTCGTGCCCTGCTCCGGCTTCTCGCCCCGCGCCAGCTGCACGATCCCGACCACCAGCTGGACCACGGCCAGCAGCGACACCACGGCCATGGCGATGAAGTGCCAGTCCTTGGTCGGCTGGTCCCGATAGGCGGCCCAGCCGCACCAGGCGGCGAGCAACAGCGCGGCGACCCCGGTCACCAGCGTCAGGGCATTGAGCATGCGGTGACCTTATTACGGCCGAAACGGACCCCGGCCGCCGACCCCGCCGTACACCGTGGGGTCTGGACCATGACGATCCCTACATCACCCGCGGCAAGCCCGACCCCGAGCCCTGTCTGCTCGCCGCCCGGCAGCTCCTCGTCGACCCGGCTCACAGGCGGGCCGCGCCGCCGGAATGACCACCGTGGCGTTGACCACAACCCACCGCGTGGAGGAGCTCGACGCCGATCTCGTGGCGAGGGACCTGTCGGCCTTGTCGGCACTGGTCACCGAGCGGGGCATGGAGATCTCCGTCCGCCGCTGAGGCCCCGCCGGGCTGTCCGCCGCCGTCCACTATCCGGACAGTTGCGACCGGTCAGGACCGTACGTCTGCTTTACTGATCGCATGACCACGACGAGCTGCCGCACCCTTGCGACCGAGGCGACCATGACGCCCGGTGCTCGTTGTATGTGTCGTTCGATGTGTCGAATGTGCGCCTTCTAGAGGGCCCCGTACCAGCTGAGCCTCGCGCCCCGAAGCGAGAGCCGTGGCATGTCCGTGCGCCGCAGTCCGTACGAGACGCACATCCACTTCCCATGCCTGAACCGCATGCACCCGTGCCCGGGCACACCCACGCCCGCGCACTCGACAGTGACGGAAATCCTGTGATCACCACCTCGGGCCTGACCAAGGTCTACCGCTCCCGCGGCCGTGACGTCACCGCCCTGGACGGCGTCGATCTCCATGTCCGCGAAGGCGAGGTCTACGGCGTCATCGGCCAGTCCGGCGCCGGCAAGTCCTCCCTCATCCGCTGCGTCAACCTGCTGGAGCGCCCCACCTCCGGCACCGTGACCGTCGCCGGCCAGGACCTCACCGCCCTCGCCGGGCGCGGCCCGCGCGCCGGCAAGGAACTGCGCCAGGCGCGCAGCCGGATCGGCATGGTCTTCCAGCACTTCAACCTGCTGTCCTCGCGCACCGTCCTGGACAACGTCGAGCTGCCGCTGGAAATCCTCGGCAAGTCCGGCAAGGAGCGCTCCCGCAAGGCGCTCGAACTCCTCGACCTGGTCGGTCTCGCCGACAGGGCGGGGGCCTACCCCGCCCAGCTCTCCGGCGGCCAGAAGCAGCGTGTCGGCATCGCCCGCGCCCTCGCCGGCGACCCCAAGGTGCTGCTCTCCGACGAGGCCACCAGCGCCCTGGACCCCGAGACCACCCGCTCCATCCTCCAGCTGCTGCGCGACCTGAACCGGCAGCTGGGCCTGACCGTCCTGCTCATCACGCACGAGATGGACGTCGTGAAGTCGGTCTGCGACTCCGCGGCCCTCATGGAGAAGGGCCGGATCGTGGAGTCCGGCACGGTCAGCGAACTGCTGGCCACCCCGGGCTCCGAGCTGGCCGCCGCGCTGTTCCCGGTCAGCGGTGAGCGCACGGGCGACGACCGGACCGTCCTGGACGTCACCTTCCACGGCGAGGCCGCGACCCAGCCGGTCGTCTCCCAGCTCGCGCGCACCTACAACATCGACATCTCGATCCTCGGCGCCGCCATCGACACCGTCGGCGGCCTGCAGATCGGCCGTATGCGCATCGAACTGCCCGGCCGCTACGAGGACAACGTGGTGCCGATCGGGTTCCTGCGCGAACAGGGGCTCCAGATCGACGTGGTGGGCCAGGAGGCTCTGCTGGTGAAGGAAGGTGCCAAGTGACCTGGTCCGAGATGCAGCCGCTGCTGTCGCAGGCGTGTTCCGAGACGCTCTCGATGGTGTTGTGGTCCACCCTGATCGCCGTCGCCGTCGGCCTTCCGCTCGGCATCCTCCTCGTCCTCACGGACCGGGGCGGCCTGCTGCAGAACGTCGTCGCCAACAAGGTGATCGGCCAGATCGTGAACATAGGCCGGTCCATGCCGTTCATCATCCTGATGGTCGCGCTGATGACCTTCACCCGCTGGGTCACCGGGACCACGATCGGTACGACCGCCGCGATCGTGCCGCTCGCCATCGGCGGCATCCCGTTCTTCGCCCGCCTGGTCGAGACGGCCGTCCGCGAAGTGGACCACGGTCTTGTCGAGGCCGTGCAGTCCATGGGCGGCAACACCTGGACGATCGTCCGCAAGGTCCTCGTCCCCGAGGCGCTGCCCTCGCTGATCGCCAGCACTACCACCACGATCATCGCGCTCATCGGCTACTCCGCCATGGCCGGCACGGTCGGCGGCGGCGGCCTCGGTGACCTCGCCGTCCGCTACGGCTACCAGCGCTTCGAGACCGAGCTGATGTGGATCACCGTCGCGATCCTCGCTGTCGTGATCTCCCTGATCCAGTTCGCCGGCGACTTCGCGGCCCGCTCGCTGTACAGCCGTGGCGGCCGCTCCGGCCCCGGGCCGAAACTCCGCCTGCTGAAGGCGAAGGAGCCCGCCGCGGCCGATGTCGGCAAGGCCGCGTAAGCCGCGGCCCTTTTGAGACTCCCCGTTCGCCCACCCGTCACCCGACCACCACCCCTCAACGACGGCGCTTCGCGCCGGCAGCCCCTGATTCGGGGTCGCACCACCCTTAAGGAAAGGCACTTTTCGTGCGTAACACCGCCAAGCTCACCACCGCCGTCCTCGCCGCCGGAGCCCTCACCTTCGGGCTGACCGCCTGCGGCTCCGGCAAGTCCTCCTCTTCCTCCGCCGACTACAGCGGCCCGCTGGTCGTCGCCGCGAGCCCGACCCCGCACGCCGAGATCCTGAACTTCGTCAAGAAGAACCTGGCGAAGAAGGCGGGCCTCGACCTGGAGGTCAAGGAGTTCACGGACTACATCACGCCGAACACGGCGACCGAGGACGGCTCGGTGGACGCCAACTACTTCCAGAACCAGCCGTACCTCGACGACTTCAACAACAAGCGCGGCACCCACATCGTGCCCGTCGTCACGGTGCACCTGGAGCCGCTCGGCCTGTACTCCCACAAGGTCAAGAAGGCCGACGCCCTGAAGAGCGGTGCGACCATCGCCGTCCCGAACGACGCCGTCAACGAGGCCCGCGCCCTGAAGCTGCTCGCGGCCAACGGGCTCATCACCCTCAAGGACGGCGTCGGCAACGAGGCCACCCCGCAGGACATCACCAAGAACCCCAAGCACCTCCAGTTCAAGGAGGTCGAGGCGGCGCAGACCCCGCGCTCCCTGGACGACGTGGACGCCGCCGTCGTGAACGGCAACTACGCCATCTCCGCCGGTCTGAAGCCCGCCAAGGACGCGCTCCTCCTCGAGTCCGCCAAGAACAACCCGTACGCGAACTTCCTGGCGGTCAAGAAGGGCAACGAGAAGGACCCGCGGGTCAAGAAGCTCGCCAAGCTCCTCACCTCGCCCGAGGTCAAGAAGTTCATCGAGGACAAGTACCAGGGCTCGGTCATCCCCTCCTTCTGAGACCGTCCGTCCTGCCCCTGACCGACAGCTGACAGCACGTATACGGCGTTTCGCCACGCACGGGGTCCACTCCCTCACCGGGTGTGGACCCCGTCGTGCGGTTCGGTGGTTTCATGCTGCATGCTGGGCAGTTCAGCAGGCCCTGACGGTATTTCCGAAGGTTACGGAGCGGCGCATGACTAGCACCTTCCCCAACATCTCCATCAGCACGGAGCGGTTGGTGCTGCGTCCCCTCGACGAGGACGACGCGCCCGCCCTGGCCGAGATGATGAACGACGAGCAGGTCGGCACCTGGACCGGCGTCCCGCAGCCCTACACCGAGGACCAGGCCCGCCGCTGGATCACCCAGGACGCCCCCGCCGAGCGCATCGCGGGCCGCGGCCTCGACCTCGCCGTGGACGAGTTCCTCACCCAGCGCCTGGTCGGCATCGTCCAGCTCGCCAAGACCAACTGGCGGGTACGCTCCACCGAGATGTCGTACATCATCGCCCCCTGGGCCCGCGGTGAGGGCTATGCCTCGGAGGCCGCGCTCGCCACCGCCCACTGGCTCTTCGGCGACCGGAAGTTCGAGCGCGTCGAGCTGCGCACCGCCGCGGACAACACCGCCTCCCAGCAGGTCGCCCAGAAGATCGGCTGCGTCAGCGAGGGCGTTCTGCGCAACGCCTGCATAGTCCGCCATCGAGCCGAGGACGGCACCTGGACCGATGTGCGCTCCGACTACATCGTGTGGAGCCTCCTGCCGGAGGACCTGGAGGGCGCCGACGAGCAGCTCGCCGACACCGGCGGCTTCACCTCGTACTCGGAGTACTCGGACTGGAACTGAGCCCCTGAGCCTCACCGGGTACGCTCAGGGCACCCGGATACGGGCCTATACCCCTGACGACCTGCGAAGACCTGGAGAGAAACGACGATGGCCGACCGGGTCACGGTGATCGGCTGGGACGGCTCGCCGCTGACAGGCGCGGCACGCGCAGCCCTCGGCGCCGCCACGCTCGTGGCCGGCGCGGCCCACCACCTGGCGCTGCCCGAGGTCCCG
>NZ_CM002285.1:7881483-7883264 GCF_000497445.1 Streptomyces roseochromogenus subsp. oscitans DS 12.976
GGATCGCCGCCCACCGCGGCACCGCGGTCGTCTTCGCCGACGGCGACCCCGGATTCTTCGGCGTCGTACGCACCCTGCGCGCACCGGAGTTCGGCCTGGAGGTCGAGGTCGTACCCGCCGTCTCCTCGGTCGCCGCCGCCTTCGCCCGGGCCGGCATGCCCTGGGACGACGCTCAGGTGGTCGTCGCCCACCGGCGCACCCTGCGCCGGGCCGTGAACGTCTGCCGCGCCCACACCAAAGTCGCCGTCCTCACCTCACCGGGCGCCGGACCCGCCGAACTCGGGCTGCTGCTGGAGGGCGTCCACCGGACCTTCGTCATCTGCGAGGAACTGGGCACCGAACGCGAGCAGGTCACCGTCGTCACCTCCGACAAGGCCGCCGACCACAGCTGGCGCGACCCCAACGTCGTCATCGTCATCGGCGGGCCCGCCGGACGAGGTGGCGCGGCGGACGGCGGCGACTGGATCGCCGGCCGCGACCCGGGCGCCGGACCGCGCGGCTGGGTACAGCCCGACGAGTCCTACGGCTCCTACGGCGACGGACCCGGCGGCCGGCTCGGCGAGGGCGAGACGGAACTGCTGCGCGCCGCGCAACTCGCCCGCCTCGGACCCCGGGTCGGCGACCTCGTCTGGGACATCGGCTGCGGTTCCGGCGCGTTCGCCGCCGAGGCCGCGCGTGCCGGTGCGGCCGTCATCGCCGTCGACCGGGACCCGCAGGCCTGCGCCCGGACCGACGCGGTCGCGCGCCGGTCCGGCGTCCAGCTCCAAGTGGTCCAGGGCACCGCCCCGCACGTCCTGGAGAACCTGCCCGAACCGGACGTCGTCCGGGTCGGCGGCGGGGGCGCGCCCGTCGTCTCCGCGGTCGCCGACCGGCGCCCGCAGCGCATCGTCACGCACGCCGCGACCCGTGACGCGGCCGAACTCATCGGGCGCGACCTGACCGAGCACGGATACCGGGTCGAGTGCGCGCTGCTGCAGTCCGTCGAACTCGACACCCGCGCCTGGACCGAGACCGAGCGGAGCGTCGCGTTCCTGCTCAGCGGCCTACTTCCAGATCGCGCCCCGTGATCGGGTTGTCGTACTGCGCGCGGTAGGCTGGCCGATCGTTGTGCCACACCGGGCGGCCCGGAACTTCGTTCGCCAATGTCCGGAAAGCACGCCCGTTTTGGGGTGGGTGTGGTACTGCGGAACCGGTGGACGCGCAACGTGGCGCAGTCCACAGCGGGCTGTCGCGGATCACGCTGTCGCGACGGCGGAACGGCCGGGACAATGCCACTGAATGGCTTTGTCGCCTTTTCCGGCGGGTCGTTCGTGCCGCTGGGCACGGACGCTCGTTCTTCACTACGGGCGGTCGGTGCGCCGTTCCGGGTGAGCTGGTCGTAGGAGCACGAAACCGATGGGCGAGGGGTACGCATGACCGACACCGGCCAGGTCCCGGGCGAGGGGCAGCCGGAGAGTGCAGGCATGGTGGAGCAGCCGGGCGTCCCCGCGCACGGTGCGTACACCTACCTCTCCGAAGCACCCGCCGAGGACGAAGACCTGCTGCTGCCGGGTGCCCAGGGCGCGTGGGGCAACGAAGTGCCGCCACCCGCTCCGGAACCGGTGGTCGAAGCCGTCCACCAGCCGGGTCCGCACGAGACGGCCGGCCGCGACAGCGGCTCCGTCGACCTCGGCGGCGTCCGCCTGCCGGACCCGGCCACGGCCTCCGTACCGCCGTCGCCCATCCTCTCGGCCTCGCAGGACCCGTCGGCCGCCCCCCAGCCGCCGCGCCGTCCGCTGCAC
>NZ_CM002285.1:7884654-7889404 GCF_000497445.1 Streptomyces roseochromogenus subsp. oscitans DS 12.976
AGCAGACCGGACCGCTGCCGCCCAGCGCGCCGCCGGCGCCCGACCCGGAGCAGCCCCTCGGGCAGTTCGTGCCGGTCGAGGGCCAGGTGCCCACCACCCCGCACCTGGCGCCGACCCCGCCGCAGCCCCTGGTCCTGCCCACGCAGGACGCACAGCAGCCGGTGGCCATGGTGCCCGCGCCGCGCGAAGGCGAGCCGGTCACCGCACCCGCGGCAACGGGAGGGGAGCACGCCCCCGATGTCGTACAGCAAGCGGAGGACCTGCAGACCAGGGCCGCCGATCAGGAAGAGCAGGAAGAAGAGAGCACGGCCGCCGTGGCGGAAGCAGCACAACCCACCGGCCCCGCCGCGCCCGGATATGCCGACGCCGAGCGCGAGGCCGTCCTGAAGGTCATGCGCGAACGCCGCGACATCCGTAACGGCTTCCGCAGCGACCCCATCCCGCACGAGGTGCTGCTGCGTGTCCTGGAGGCCGCCCACACGGCGCCCTCCGTGGGCCACTCGCAGCCCTGGGACTTCGTCGTCATCCGCTCCGCCGAGACCCGGCGGACGATGCACGAACTGGCGATGCGACAGCGCGAGGCGTACGCCAAGTCGCTGCCCAAGGGCCGGGCCAAGCAGTTCAAGGAACTGAAGATCGAGGCCATCCTCGACACCCCGGTCAACATCGTCGTCACCGCCGACCCCACCCGCGGCGGCCGCCACACCCTCGGCCGCTACACCCAGCCGCAGATGGCGCCCTACTCCTCGGCGCTCGCGGTGGAGAACCTCTGGCTCGCCGCCCGCGCCGAAGGCCTCGGCGTCGGCTGGGTCAGTTTCTTCGACGAGCGGGAGATGGTCCGCGCGCTCGGCCTGCCCGAGCATCTGGAGGTCGTCGCCTACCTGTGTGTCGGGTACGTCGACGAGTTCCCGGACGAGCCCGAGCTGATGCAGGCCGGCTGGTCCAAGCGCCGCCCCCTGTCCTGGGTGGTGCACGAGGAGACATACGGCCGCCGCGCCCTGCCCGGAGAGGAACCCCACGACCTGCTTGCCGAGACCGTCGCACAGATCCGCCCGCTCGATGCCAAGGCCCTCGGCGAGGCCTGGGAGCGGCAGAAGCGCATGACCAAGCCGCCCGGCGCGCTCGGCATGCTGGAGATCATCTCCGCGCAGCTGTCCGGGCTGTCCCGGCAGTGCCCTCCGCCCATCCCGGAGCCCGCCGCCGTCGCCATCTTCGCCGGCGACCACGGTGTGCACGCCCAGGGCGTCACCCCCTGGCCGCAGGAGGTCACCGCCCAGATGGTGGCCAACTTCCTCGGCGGGGGAGCGGTCTGCAACGCCTTCGCCAACCAGGTCGGCGCCGAGGTGTGCGTCGTGGACGTCGGCGTCGCCGCCGATCTGCCCGCCACGCCCGGCCTGCTGCCCCGCAAGATCCGCGGCGGTACGTCCGACATGACCACCGGCCCCGCGATGACCCGCGAGGAGGCCAAGGCGGCCATCGAGGTCGGCATCGAGACCGCCCGCGACCTGGTGGCGGCAGGCAACAAGGCGCTGCTCACCGGAGAGATGGGCATCGCCAACACCACCGCGTCCGCCGCGCTGATCGCGGTCTTCACGGGTGCCGACCCGGCGGAGGTCACCGGCCGCGGCACGGGCATCAACGACGAGACGCTGGCCCGCAAGACCGAGGTCGTCCGGCGCGCCCTGGACTTCCACCAACCGGACCCGGCCGACCCCATCGGCGTCCTCGCGGCGATCGGCGGCTTCGAGCACGCCGCCATGGTCGGTCTCCTCCTCGGCGGCGCCTCGCTCCGCACGCCGGTGATCCTGGACGGCGTCAGCGCCGGCGCCGCGGCCCTGGTCGCGCGTGCCATCGCCCCCGAGGTCCTCGCGGCCTGCATCGCGGGCCACCGCAGCGCCGAACCGGGCCACGTCGCCGCCCTCAACAAGCTGGGCCTGCGCCCGCTGGTGGACTTGGACCTGCGTCTGGGCGAGGGCACGGGCGCCCTGCTGGCGCTGCCGTTGGTGCAGAGCACGGCAAGGGCGATGCATGAGGTGGCGACCTTCGATTCGGCAGGGGTCACCGAGAAATAGCGGCCGTCACAAGGGGCCCGGGACTGCGGTGCCGGGCCCCTGTTGTAGATGGCGGTGGGTCCGTGCCCGGCGGCGACGCCCAGCCACCGGACACCTGAACCGCCTTCACTGCCGCCAACGTAAAATCCGCACGTCAGGGCTACCGCACCGCCGCCCAAGAGGAGCCGTACCACGATGGCCGAACACCCCGCCTACCCCGTAGGCCTCCGCCTCACCGGCCGCCGCGTGGTCGTCCTCGGTGGCGGCACCGTGGCCCAGCGCCGCCTCCCGGCACTGATCGCAGCCGGCGCGGACGTCACCCTCGTGTCCCCGGAGGCGACCCCCTCGGTCGAGGCCATGGCCGAGGCGGGCGAGATCACCTGGGAGCGGCGCCCCTACGCCGAAGGCGACCTCGCAGACGCCTGGTACGCCCTCATCGCCACCAGCGATCCCGAAGCGAACACCGCCGCCTCCGCCGAAGCGGAGCGCCACCGCGTCTGGTGCGTCCGCTCCGACGACGCCGACCGGGCCACCGCCTGGACCCCCGCGACCGGCCACAGCGAGGGCGTCACCGTCGCCGTCCTCACCACGGACGCACGCGGCCGCGACCCCCGCCACACCGCCGCCATCCGGGACGCGGTCGTGGAGGGCCTGCGCGACGGCACCCTGGTGGCCCCCCACCACCGCACCCGAACCCCCGGCGTCGCCCTGGTCGGCGGCGGCCCCGGCGACCCCGACCTCATCACGGTCCGCGGCCGCCGCCTCCTCGCCGAGGCGGACGTCGTCATCGCCGACCGGCTCGGCCCGCGCGATCTGCTCGCCGAACTCCCGCCGCACGTCGAGGTGATCGACGCCGCGAAGATCCCGTACGGCCGGTACATGGCCCAGGAGGCCATCAACAACGCGCTCATCGAGCACGCCAAGCAGGGCAAGTCGGTCGTACGGCTCAAGGGCGGCGACCCCTTCGTCTTCGGCCGCGGCATGGAGGAGGTCCAGGCGCTCGCCGAGGCCGGTATCCCCTGCACCGTGGTCCCCGGCATCTCCAGCTCCATCTCCGTGCCGGGCGCGGCCGGCATCCCGGTCACGCACCGGGGCGTCGCCCATGAGTTCACGGTCGTCAGCGGCCATGTCGCCCCGGACGACGAGCGCTCCCTGGTCGACTGGCCGTCGCTGGCCAAGCTCACCGGTACGCTCGTGATCCTGATGGGCGTCGACAAGATCGGGAAGATCGCGGAGACGCTCGTCGCGCACGGCAAGTCACCGGCGACCCCCGTCGCGCTGGTCCAGGAGGGCACGACGGCTGCCCAGCGCCGCGTCGACGCCACCCTCGCCACGGTCGCCGAGACCGTACGCACCGAGGACGTGAAACCCCCGGCGGTCATCGTCATCGGCGACGTCGTGACGGTCGGCCCGCAGCCGCTCGCCTGATCTCCGGTCGCCCGAGCCCCCTCGCCGCCGGATCACCCGTGGATTGATCACGCGTAACCCGGGGTAACGCACCCGTTCCCAGCCGTTGGCACGACACCCAGGACAAGGCAGTATCACCCTGTGGCCGATCTCATCACCGTCGAGGATCCCGACGACCCGCGCCTGCGTGACTACACGGGCCTGACCGACGTGGAGCTGCGCCGCAAGCGCGAGCCCGCCGAGGGCCTGTTCATCGCGGAGGGCGAGAAGGTCATCCGCAGGGCCAAGGAAGCGGGCTACGAGATGCGCTCCATGCTGCTCTCGGCCAAGTGGATCGACGTCATGCGCGACGTCATCGACGAACTCCCCGCTCCGGTCTACGCCGTGCACCCCGAGCTCGCCGAGCAGGTCACCGGTTACCACGTGCACCGCGGCGCGCTCGCCTCCATGCAGCGCAAGCCGCTGCCCACGGCCGGCGAACTCCTCCGCTCCGCCCGCCGTGTCGTGGTCATGGAGTCGGTCAACGACCACACCAACATCGGTGCGATCTTCCGGTCGGCGGCCGCCCTCGGCATGGATGCGGTCCTGCTGTCACCCGACTGCGCCGACCCGCTGTACCGCCGTAGCGTCAAGGTGTCCATGGGCGCGGTGTTCTCGGTGCCGTACGCCCGTCTGGAGACCTGGCCGAAGGGCCTGGAGTCGGTCCGGGAGGCCGGCTTCACGCTGCTCGCGCTCACCCCGGACGACAAGGCCCGCAGCCTCGACGAGGCCGCCCCGCACAGAATGGACCGGGTGGCCCTGATGCTCGGCGCCGAGGGCGACGGCCTGTCCACTCAGGCCCTGGTCGCCGCCGACGAATGGGTCCGTATCCCGATGTCCCACGGTGTCGACTCGCTCAACGTGGGCGCGGCCGCGGCGGTCGCCTTCTACGCGGTGGCCACCGGCCGCCCCGAGTCCTGACCCGCCCCGCCCGGCTCCCCCCGTCCCCGGCCGCTGCCCGCAGCCTCCCCGGCTACCTCCCGAAGTCCCGGCTCTGCACCGACTCGCGCGGGTCCGGCATCGGAACCGTGTGGCCGCCGGGCACCGGCTGATCGGGAACGGGTGCCGTGTGCCC
Organism: Streptomyces roseochromogenus subsp. oscitans DS 12.976; assembly: GCF_000497445.1. Taxonomy (NCBI): domain Bacteria; kingdom Bacillati; phylum Actinomycetota; class Actinomycetes; order Kitasatosporales; family Streptomycetaceae; genus Streptomyces; species Streptomyces roseochromogenus. Next base: position 7,889,227 of record NZ_CM002285.1, read on the forward strand.
GCCGGACATCGGCTGGTCAGGCACCGGCGACGCCTGCCCATCGGACGCCGTCTGGTCGGTGCCCGCCGACGGGGAGTCCTGCTGGGCGTGCTGCGGATGGCGTCCGTCGTCGTCGCCGAGCCCGCGCGCGGGACCCTGGCAGCCCTGTGCCACCGCGATGCCGAGCGCCACGAGCAGC
>NZ_CM002285.1:7889754-7892280 GCF_000497445.1 Streptomyces roseochromogenus subsp. oscitans DS 12.976
GGGCTCCGCCGCGCGGCACCGAGGTGCTCGGGGAGGTGCGGCGCTGGGTGCGCTGCGGGTCGGGGTAGGTGTCGACGAGCCGCCCGGTGGTCCGGTCCGTCTCCGCGGCGCGCGGCGCGGGCGGCCGTACGTCGGCCAGGCCCTGCGCCTCACGCGTGGCGATCTCCTTGAGCCGCAGCGACAGCTGCAGCGTGCTGGGCCGTTCGTCGGGGTCCTTCGCCAGGCAGGCCCGGAGCAGCGGGGCGAGCGCGTCCGGCACGCCGTGCAGCTGCGGCTCCTCGTGCACCACCCGGTACAGCATCACCTCGGAGCTGCCGTGCCCGAAGGGCGAGTCGCCGGTGGAGGCGTACGCGAGGGTCGCGCCGAGCGAGAAGACGTCCGTCGCCGGGGTGACGACCGCGCCGCGCACCTGCTCGGGCGCGAGGAAGCCGGGGGAGCCGACCGCCGTGCCGACGTGCGTGAGTGTGGAGGCACCGGTGGCCCAGGCGATGCCGAAGTCGATGATCCGCGGCCCCTTGGGGGACAGCAGGATGTTGGAGGGCTTGAGGTCCCGGTGTACGACACCGGCCTCGTGCACGGCGACCAGGCCCTCGGAGAGCGCCGCGCCGATCGCCGCGGTGTCGGCCGCGCCGAGCGGGCCCGCGTCGGCGACCTTGTCGTGCAGCGAGGGGCCGGGCACGTACTGCGTGGCGAACCAGGGACGCTCGGCCTCCAGGTCCGCGGCGACCAGCCGGGCCGTGCAGCCGCCCCTGATCCGCCGAGCCGCCGAGACCTCACGGGCGAAGCGCGACCGGAACTCCTGGTCCTCCGCCAGATCGGGCCGGATCACCTTCAGAGCGACCCGCTGCCCCTTCTTGTCGGAGCCGAGGTAGACCACACCCATCCCGCCCGCGCCGAGCCGTCGGTGAAGCCTGAACGAGCCGACGACGCGCGGGTCCTCGCGCCTCAGGCGCATCATCGCCATGTTCATCCCCGCTGCCCGGTCCCTGTGACGTGGCACAGCTTACGTTTCCACGGCCGCTGTCGCGCAGAGGCCGCGCCCTCCGGGCCGCACGGATTGTGCCGGTCACCGGTGGGACATGAAACACGGTCAGGAAGTCGGCACCTTCCGGGTCATTGAGGCTCATGTTCCGTCAACCGTTCCTGGGGGTAAGGGCGTTGAGGTCACGAGCCGGCGGGTGACGCCGGGTCGCGCAGCCGCCGCACGGACACTCAGGGCCGCCGGGAGACCCGGGCACGGAACGGATCACGAACCGGACACAGCGCACGTCCCACCCCTGGTGGGAGTGATCGAAGTCACTCCTCCCGCTCCATGGGAGGCTTCGGGCATGACCGGACACGGTCTCGCCGGACGGTTCGGATATGACCGGACACGAGGCTGCCGGACGGTTCGGACATGACCGTGACGGCGGGCGACCCCTCCGGGAAGACCCCGAGACCAGGGCCCGCGTCTCCACCCAGGGGAGTACTTCCCAGGTCATGGCTCATCCTCCGGGAGGCCCGGCAATCGGTACGAGGGCATGACGCCCGGTGCCCGCCCCGCGCATAGATTTGAGGTCAAGCGGCGGGTGCAGCACTCGTCCCCCGAGGTCAGACACCCGCCGCTGCCGAAGACAACCGAAACGGTCAGGAGAGGGACCATGGCCCACACGGCACCGCGACGCACGACGTTCGCACCCCGCCGCACGGGCCGTCGCCACCCCTTGGTGGCGACGCTCATGGCCCTTCCCCTGGCGGCCCTGCTCCTGCTCGTCTTCGACGGCTGGGAGACGGTGGCCACACAGGCGTCGTCCGTGGGTGCGATGCTGGGGCGCTGAGCGGCGACCCCAGGCCCGGAAGAGCGGTCCGGGTGGGGACATCGATCCAGGAAACCCCGTGGGGACGGGGGTGCGGCGGACGGCACAAATGCCGGCGCAGCTGGGGAGCTGCGCCGGCATGCGCCGTTCATGGGGGCGGTACGTGTTCCGGGTGCGGGTGCGGTCGACCTAGCTGCGGGCGGTCGTGCCGCTGGGGCGGAGCCCGTCCCGCAAAAGGCGGCACCCAGCCAGAGCCGCGAAGCGCCCCGACCCCTGTCAGCCGACAGTACGCTCAGCTGCGCAGCCCACCTTCCCGAGGCACCGTTGACCGCACACACCCCCGCCCTCATATCCGCGCTGGCCGCAAAGGCCAGGACCGCCGCCCATCCGGGCCGCACCGGTGACGCCCACTGCGCCTGCGGCAGCACCCCCCTGGCCGACCGCCCCGACGCCACCGTCGTACGGCACGCCGAAAGCGTCGCGAAGGCCCACGCCCCCGGCACGGACCCTGACGAGCTGACCCTCCGCCTGGCCACGGCCGCCCGCCTCCCGGACGTCTTCCTGCCCCCGCTCACCCCGGCACCCACTCCCCTGCAGGACCGCCTGGTGACCTTCTGGCCGTACGGCGCCCCCGTCGACCCCGACGCACCGGACGCGGCCCCTTGGGAGGCCACCGCCTCCCTCCTCGCCCGGCTGCACCAGACGGCCCCGTTCGACGGCCTGCCCCCGA
>NZ_CM002285.1:7892630-7927503 GCF_000497445.1 Streptomyces roseochromogenus subsp. oscitans DS 12.976
GGCCCCCATGCCCGGCACTCCCGCCCTCTGCCACGGCGACCTGCACCTCGGCCAGCTCGTCCGCCACCCCGCGCCGGACGGCCCCTGGCGGCTGATCGACGTCGACGACCTGGGTGCCGGCATCCCGGCCTGGGACCTCGCCCGCCCCGCCGCCTGGTACGCCTGCGGTCTCCTTCCGCCGGACGAGTGGACCCGTTTCCTCGGCGCGTACCAGCGGGCCGGCGGCCCGGCCGTCCCCGCGGCCGGCGACCCCTGGCCCGCCCTGGACGTCCCGGCCCGCGCGCTGACCGTGCAGACGGCCGCCCTCGCCCTCGCCAAGGCGCTCGCGGCCGGCCGCCCGCTGAACGAGGTGGAACAGCAACTCGTCGACGCCTGCGCCCGAATGGCCCCGATTTCATGCCAGTTGGCGCTCGAACACACGGACTAGGCTGCAACCGGCCGGGACTGGATGGAGTCTGTCCTGGGGAACGCGAAGCAGCACCGAACGGCGAGGAGTTGAGCCGAGCATGCAGTGTCCGAAGTGCCACGCGCCGATGCACACCTACAACCGCAACGGCGTCCAGATCGAGCAGTGCAGCGGCTGTCGCGGCATCTTCCTCGACTACGGCGAGCTGGAGGCGCTGACCCAGCTGGAGGCCCAGTGGTCCAAGCCCGTCCCGCCGGCTCCGCCAGCCGCCCCACAGCCGTACCCGGCCCCGCCTGCCTGGGGCGCCCCGCACGGCGGTCACCACGGCGGCCACGGGCACTACGGCCATCAGGGTCACCACGGCCACAAGAGCTGGGCCCACATGCTCTTCTCCAGCTGAGCAGGCTGAGCACACGAAGAAGCCCCCGGCCGTACGAGGCGGCCGGGGGCTCTGTGCTGTGTGGACGATACTGGGATTGAACCAGTGACCTCTTCCGTGTCAGGGAAGCGCTCTCCCGCTGAGCTAATCGTCCGCAGGCCGTGACCCGGGGGGCACGGTCAGTGCGCGATACTGGGATTGAACCAGTGACCTCTTCCGTGTCAGGGAAGCGCTCTCCCGCTGAGCTAATCGCGCGGGTGGGGACCTTCGAGAAGACCCGTGGATCTTGCGAGAAGATCCAGTGGACGATACTGGGATTGAACCAGTGACCTCTTCCGTGTCAGGGAAGCGCTCTCCCGCTGAGCTAATCGTCCTTGGAGGTGGAGACGGGATTTGAACCCGTGTAGACGGCTTTGCAGGCCGTTGCCTCGCCTCTCGGCCACTCCACCAGGAGTGTAGGGGATCGGGATGACCCCTTCTTCCTTCGAGCGGACGACGAGGCTCGAACTCGCGACCTCAACCTTGGCAAGGTTGCGCTCTACCAACTGAGCTACGTCCGCCTGTCGTTTCGGTCCGCTTCCGCGTCCCGGCGACGTGTTGAACTCTAGCGGATTCCCGGGCCAGCACAAAAACGCGTTTGCGCAGCGTGCTGCGCCGCACCCGACGGACGACGTGGTCAGGGCACCCCAGGGGTCACCCCGGCGCCACCTTTCGGACACCCGCCTAGACTCGACCACGTGCTCCACCACCCTCCCCTTCTCACCCCTCTGGCCCGCTTCGCCGACCGCGTCGCCACCGGTCTCCGCGACGTCACCAGTGACCCCGCCGCCCTGGACTCCGCGGGCTTCTGGGCCGTCTGCGCGGACTTCGAGGGGCGGCTGACCTGCGCGCGCTTCGCGGACGTACGCGAGGAGCCCGTGCCCCTGCCGGTGCCGGGCGGCTGGCGCGGCCCGGCGGCGGGGGAGTGGACCTCCTCCCTGGACCGGGCCGCGTACACGGCGGCCGTCCGCCGCATCCGCGCGTACATCGCGGCCGGCGAGGTCTACCAGGCCAACCTCTGCCGGGTGCTCAGCGCGCCGGTCGCCCCGGACGCCGACGTGGATGCCCTGACCGCGCTGCTGGCCCGCGGCAACCCGGCGCCGTACGCCGGAACGATCCGGCTGCCGCAGCACGGTGTGGAGATCGCCACCGCCTCGCCCGAGCTGTTCCTGCGCCGGGACGGCCGGATCGTGGAGTCGGGGCCGATCAAGGGCACCGGACGCACCGAGGCGGACCTCCTGGAGAAGGACTACGCCGAGAACGTGATGATCGTGGACCTGGTCCGCAACGACCTCGGGCGTGTCAGTACGACCGGCAGCGTGACCGTCCCCGATCTGTGCGCCGTCGAGAAGCACCCGGGCCTGGTCCACCTGGTCTCCACGGTCCGCGGCGAGCTGCGCGACGGGGCCGGCTGGCCGGAGCTGCTCGCGGCTGCCTTCCCGCCCGGCTCGGTCACCGGCGCGCCGAAGTCCAGCGCCCTGCGGATCATCGAGGATCTGGAGACCGCCCCGCGCGGGCCCTACTGCGGCGGCATCGGCTGGGTCGACGCCGACCGGGGCGTCGGTGAGCTGGCCGTCGGCATCCGCACCTTCTGGATCGACCGAGCCGAGGGCGTCCTGCGCTTCGGCACCGGCGCCGGCATCACCTGGGGGTCGGACCCCGAGGGGGAGTGGCGCGAGACCGAGCTGAAGGCCTCCCGGCTTCTCGCGATAGCGTCGGGGGCGTACGAGGCGAGTGGAGGGGTGTTCGCATGAGGATCTGGCTGGACGGCGGGCTGCGGGACCTGGAGTCCGCCCATGTCTCCGTCTTCGACCACGGGCTCACCGTCGGCGACGGCGTCTTCGAGACGGTGAAGGCCGTCGACGGCAGGCCCTTCGCCCTCACCCGGCATCTGGACCGGCTGACCCGCTCGGCCCGTGGCCTCGGCCTGCCCGACCCTGACCACGCCGAGGTCCGCGAGGCCTGCGCGGCGGTCCTGGAGGCGAACCCGATGCCCCTCGGCCGGCTCCGGATCACCTACACCGGCGGCCACGGCCCGCTCGGCTCCGACCGTGGCGAGCACGGCCCGACCCTCGTCGTCGCCGTCGGCGCGACCACCCGCCGCCCCGACACCACCGCCGTGATCACCGTCCCGTGGACCCGTAACGAGCGCGGCGCCCTCACCGGCCTGAAGACCACCTCGTACGCCGAGAACGTCGTCGCCCTGGCCCGCGCCCATGAACACGGGGCGTCCGAGGCGCTGTTCGGCAACACGGTCGGACAGCTCTGCGAGGGCACCGGGTCGAACGTCTTCGTCGTCCTGGGCGGCGAGATCCACACCCCGCCGGTCGCCTCGGGCTGCCTCCCCGGCATCACCCGCGCGCTGGCCGTCGAGTGGACGGGCGCCAAGGAGACCGACCTGCCGCTGGACGCTCTGAGCCGCGCCGACGAGATCTTCCTCACCTCGACCCTGCGGGACGTCCAGGCCGTACACCGGGTCGACGACCGCGAGCTGCCCGGCGCTCCGGGCCCGGTCACGGCCAAGGCGATGCGGATCTTCGACGAGCGGGCCGGGGAGGACCTGGACCCCTGAGCCGGGCGGGCCTGGGACAGCCCTGAAACCGGCCAGTGGCTCCGGTCCCGGGAGCGGCTCCAGTCGCTCGCGAGCGGCTCCGGCCCGGGGAGTGGCTGCGGTCTCCCTGGAGTGGCTCTGGCCCGGGAAATCGGGCTGACTCGGTGGTCGGGCGCGGGTAGAACACCAGTGATGACCACGACCCTGCGGCCGCTCGAGCCGCTCCAGCAGAACCCCGACGGCACCCGTTCCCGGCGCTATCAGGTGTGTGTGAACAGCCGTCCCGTCGGCGAGATCCACCTCGGCACCTCGCCGTCCTTCGGCGACTCCGTGGCACGCGTCTGCGACCTGCGGATCGCCGAGCCCGACCGGCGGCGCGGCCGGGGCACGGTGGCCGCGCTCGCCGCGGAGGAGGTGGCACGCGGCTGGGGCTGTACGCAGATCGAGACGTCCGTCCCCGCCTCGGCGGACGTCGCCCTGCGGCTGTTCGGTGCCCTCGGCTACACGTTGCGCAGCCGCCGCATGGAGAAGCGCCTCGGTACTACCTCGCCCGAGCTGCCGGCGGGCAGCACCGCACGGCCCATGACCGGAGCCGAGTTCGACGCCTGGCAGGAGAGCGCGCGCGAGGACTACGCGCGCATGTGGATCGAGCGCGGTGTCCCCGAGGCCGTGGCCCTCGCCAAGGCCCACAGCGACCACGAACAACTGCTGCCGCACGGGCTCGCGACCGCGGGAATGCTCTTCACCGTCCTGGAGCACGAAGGGGAGCGGGTGGGTACGTTGTGGGTGGCCTTGCAGGACACCAGGGCGTTCGTGTTCGACGTCGAGGCCGACGCCGCTCACCGCGGCCGGGGCCACGGCCGCACGCTCATGCTGCTGGCGGAGCGCCAGGCCATCGAGGCCGGCCGGCCGGTCCTCGGCCTCAACGTGCACGCGGGCAACACCCCCGCCGAGCGGCTGTACGAGTCACTCGGCTACGAGACGACGCTCCACGCCCTCGCCAAGCCCCTGGTCTAGGCGCGGCCGGCCACGTCGTAGGCGGAGCCGAGTACGACGGCGTGCTGCGGGGGGCCTGGCGTGCGGCTCAGGCCTCCTGGCCGCCCAGCAGCCGGTCGGCGATCTCCTCGATGCGCTCGCGCAGCCCCTCCTGGCTCTTGCCGCCGTCGAGGCGTTCGCCGTCGATGACGTACGTCGGGGTGCCGGTCACACCGATCGCCTTGCCCTCGGCCTGGTCGGCGTCCACGATCAGGATGTGCCGGCCGTCGATCAGCGCGGTGTCGAACTCCTCGGCGTCCAGGCCGAGTTCACGGGCCACCTCGACCAGGAAGGGTTCCCCCTTGTGGTCCAGCTCCTCGACCCGGTCCAGCACGGCCTCCACGTACGGCCAGCCCTTGCCCTGCTCCAGCGCCTCCTCGGCGGCCTGCGCGGCGGCGAAGGCGTGCTTGTGCTTCTCCAGCGGGAAGTGCCGCAGCCGCAGCTCCAGCCGGTCGCCGTAGCGGGCGCGCAGGGCACGGATGTCGTCCAGGGCGGTACGACAGTCGGGGCACTGCAGTTCGCACCAGACGTCGAGAACAAGGGCGTCGGTGCGTGCGGGGGAGGAGTCGCTCATGCCGCCCAGTCTTCCAGGCCGGACGCGGGTGACCCAATCGAGACGGTACGGCGGCTCGGCTCGGCATGGTACGGCCGCCGTGTCCGGGCCCGTGGGCGTGCGCGGGGGAGGTACGGCATCGCACCGTACCGGCACCCCAGTAGGAGACGACCCGGAGATGTCCCTGATGTCCTGCTGGGGCATGGCATCGCGCGTACGAGGCGGTGCACGATGGAGGGGACGGAGGTGCTGTGCCGTGCCGGTGCGTCGCGTCCGCCGAGCTCCGCCTTCCACCCGACCGAGCCCGCCAGGAGGACCGGATGATTGCCGAGACCGTCTGCTCCGCCGTGTCCGCGGCGGGTCTGGGCATCGCGGTGGTCACGGCCTACCGCAAGCGTTTCCTCGCGGCGACCCGCATCGCGGCCTACTCGCTGGTGCCGGTCGGCCTGGTGATGACCGGGGTCGTCGGCTGGCTCGCCCACACCGCCTTCAGTCCCACCGCCTGGGCGGGCTTCGGAGTGCTGGGCGCGGCCTGGCTCCTGTTCGCGGGCACGCGGGCGGTCGAACGCCGGCGCGGTGGCACCCGCGCAGAGCGCAGAGCGGCCCGCGGCGGCCAGGCCGAGGCTGTGGCTCCGGCGGCCTCGGCACCCTCCCTGGGCGCGGGCAACCGGCCCGCGACCGGGTCCGCCACCGCCCCGCGCGCCACCGGCTCGACCGAGGACTTCAGCGACATCGAGGCGATCCTCAAGAAGCACGGCATATGACGCCGGCTTGCGCCTGCGGCGGGACAGCGACCTCACCGGCTCCCTCGGACTGAAACGACACAGAGCGTCGTGCGCTCGTCCGGAACCGTTCACAACCCGAAGCAAGTCGGGCGAGACGACGCGATATGCGGCAACTCCCGCATATCGCGGGCGTGTTGATCGCGCACAGGGCCTCACCTGCGTCATGATCTCCGGGAGATGCTGGACACAGAGAGCGAGGCCGCGCCGCCGAAGGACGAGCCGCGCGGGTGCCTCTTCGCCCTATCCCAGCCACCGCTGATGATCTTCCTTGCGGTGATCGGGTGTCTGCTCCTCATGGCTGCGCTGCACGACCTGCTGTTGCTGTGAGCCGTACACGTCCGTCCCGGCGCCACCCGCCGGGACCGACGTCGCCCACAGGCTCACGCCCGCCCCGGGTACCCGTTCCAAGCACCGCACTCGAACCCTATGGGCCTCACCAGCGAACCCCGGAATCCCGGAATCCCGGAATCCCGGAATCCCGGAATCCCGGAATCCCGGAATTTCGGAGCCGGGCGATCAGCCCGCAGGGCGACAGGCTCGTCGCCGGTCAGTGCCCCGCGTGGAGGGCCGCCGCGCGGTCTGCCCGCAAGCGGATCAGTCAGCCGCGTGATCGGCGCGCCAGCGGTCGGTCGGCGGCGTGATGGGCCGTGGCCAGGGGTCAGTTGGAAGTGTGATGGGCGCGCCGGCGATCGGTCGGGGCGTGCTGGCTGCGTGGCCGGTCAGGTGCTGCGTGACCGGCCGACGCTTGATCGGTGAGTCGGTCAGCTCGTGCAGGCTGGTCAGTGCGTGCCGGTCGGTCAGTTGTGCACGTTAGTCAGTTCGTGCCGTTCGGACAGTCCGTGCTGGTGCTGGTGGCCAGACCCTCCCGGGCGGTCAGCAGCCTGTCGCTTCCTTGCGGCGGGCGCGGTAGGCGGCCACGTGGAGGCGGTTGCCGCAGGTGCGGCTGTCGCAGTAGCGGCGCGAGCGGTTGCGGGACAGATCGACGAAGGCGCGCCGGCAGTCGGGTGCCTCGCAGCGCCGCAGCCGCTCCTGCTCCCCGGCGACCACGAAGAAGGCCAGTGCCATCCCGCAGTCGGCGGCGAGATGGTCGGCCACCGAGGCGCCGGGGGCGAAGTAGTGCACATGCCAGTCGTAGCCGTCGTGGTCCGTCAGGCGGGGGGTGGTGCCCGCCGCGGCGACCAGCTCGTTGATCAGCCCTGCCGCGCTGCGGGCGTCTGGGGCGGCGAAGATCGCCGCGAAACGCCCCCGGACCCTGCGCACCGCCGAGAGGTCGAACTCCGACAGCACACCGACATCGCTGATCTCGTGGTTTCGTACGAAATCCGCGAGAGCCGAGACATCGGGCAGTCCGTCGGTCGCCGCCTCGTCCTCCGGCGCGGTGTTCACCAGATCCACCACGGCTTCGAGGGCGCACCGGGTGTCATGGGTGATCAGCACGTTTCGCTCCCTGGCCTGAGGGTCGGGCCGACGCCCGCCGATGCTGGCCGATGGTAGCGACAACCCCGCCCACCGCACCGTGCTCTGCCCGACCTCGACTGCCCGTACAACGCCGCGAGGCCCACGGCGGTTCCCGCGGCGCGGCAGCGCGCACGGGTGTGCGCGGGACATGCCGGCAGGGCGGAGCCGGGCGAGCACAGCTCGGCGCCGTCCCGTGAGACGCTCACGGTGACGGCGCCCAGCCGTGCCGTATGCGGTTGTCGTGGCCCGAGCCGTCTCCCCGAGTGGACGGCGCCGGGCTGCTTTCGATGGGCGCGACCTAGCTCTCCGCCAGGATGTGCGAGAGCTCCTGATCCAGATCGAAGTGCCGATGTTCCGTGCCGGGCGGCACGGCGGCGTCTGTTCGCTTCAGGAAGGACTCCAGGGCCCGCGCCGGGGCCTCGAGCAGGGCCTCCCCCTCCGGAGAGCTGAGGGCGATGCACACGACGCCCTGACCATGGCTGCGCGACGGCCAGACGCGGACGTCGCCGGTGCCGGTGGGCCGGTGAAGCCCCTCGGCGAGGAGGTCGCGGGCGAACACCCACTCGACGGTCTCCTCGGCTCCGGTGTGGAAGGTGGCGTGCACGGCGTAGGGGTCGGCCGTGTCGTACCGCAGGCCTGCGGGGACAGGCAGGGAGGACTCGCTCGACACAACGAGGCGCAGGTGCAGCTCGCAGCTGACCGTGGTGTTCATAAGCGCCAGGGCCTTTCGCTCAGTGTGCGCTCGGGGATTCGCACGTCGGCGAAATCGACATGCCACCTACGATGCCGTTGTAAACCCCTCTGAGCGTTTTGCGTGGCTTTACGTAACTCTTCCGGCCGAGAACTCGTACGGGATCTACGACCATTCCGGTGACTGGATTCACTCCCGTAGGGTTTGTCTGTATGAATACGGGGAGTGACGAGTCGGGTGAGAGCGACGTGGCGGCGGACCGGGCGAAGGCGGACCTGCGGGAGGTCGGGTCCGAGGACAGTGCCGGGCTCGGCTCCCGGGCGCCGGAATTCATCAGGGCCCGCCGGGCGCTGCATCTGAGCTGGCAGGTCGGCGTCTTCGTGGCCGGCCTCGCGGTCGTCGTGGCCGGCGTCATCATGCTGCCGCTGCCGGGACCCGGCTGGGTGGTGATCTTCGGCGGTATGGCGATCTGGGCGACCGAGTTCGTCTGGGCCCAGCTCGTGCTCCGCTGGACCAAACGCAAGGTCACCGAGGCGGCCCAGCGGGCCCTCGATCCCCGGGTGCGCCGCCGCAACATCGCGCTGACCGTGATCGGGCTGGTGATCGTGGGCGTGCTGGCCGGGATCTACCTGTCGAGGTTCGGCGTCGTCATGCCGTGGAAGATCAAGGATCAGTGATCGGACTCCGTCGCTCGGCCGTCCACTGCCCGGCCTCTGGTCGGAAGCACCCTCTGACATGGGGTAATGTTCTTCCTGCGCCCGGGCGATTAGCTCAGTGGGAGAGCGCTTCGTTCACACCGAAGAGGTCACTGGTTCGAACCCAGTATCGCCCACCCGGACCAACGGCCCACCTGCGAAACAGCAGGTGGGCCGTCGGCGTATCCGCGCCCGGGCCGGCTCCACGAGCCCAGCTGCTGGCGCACGGGTTCCTGGAGTCCTGGTGCTCCTGGCGGCATCCGTTGCCCGCCCTGGCCGCCGCCGGGGCTATCGCGCCGCTGCGGTCGACGTCCGGGGCCACGGCCGTTCCTCCGAGCCGGCGGCCGTGGACGCGTCATCCGGGTGCCGTACCGCGGGGTCCTGGTGGTCGAGGGCGGGCCGGGTACCGGGAAGACGGCGGTCGCGCTGCACGGCGCCGCCTATCTCCTCCACGAGTACCGCGAGCTGCTGGCCCGCCGCGCCGTGCTGATCGTCGGCCCCGACCCGGCCTTCCTCGGCTGCATCGGCGAGGTGCACCGGATGCTCGACCTGGTCGCGGACGGCGTCGCCGTGGTGGAGGCGTTGGGGGAGCGGTTCGTGGTGGTCGTCGGACACGACTGGGGCGCCACGATCGCCGCCACCTCCGCCCTCACCAGGCCCGACGTGTTCCGCGCCGGGGAGCCTGCTGGGCGTGCCGTACCGCCCGCCCGGCGGCCCGCGGCCCGGCGGGGTCTTCGCGCGCACGGGCGGGGACGAGGAGTTGTTCGTCTCGTACTTCCAGCAGTTCGGCCGGGCCGAGGCGGAGATCGAGCCCGATGTGCGCGACCGGCTCGGAGGCTTCTACGCGGCCCTGTCCGCCGCCACCATGCCCGCGCCCGGCGCCCCCGACCCGCACTTCGTCGGCCGCGGCGGCACCCTGCGGGAGCGCTACCCCGTCGGCCCGCTCCCGGCCTGGCTGGGCGAGGGCGACCTCGACTTCCTGGCCGGGGAGTTCGAGCGGACCGGTATGGCCGCGGCGCTCAACCGCTACCGGAACATGGACCGGGGCTGGGCGGACCTGGCCGACCACGCGGGCGCCCGGTCAGGCGGCCCTCGCTGTTCATCGGCGGCGGCCCGGACACCTCGCTCGCCCGGCTGGCCGACGCGGTCACGGCGTACCCCGAGACCCTGCCCGGTCCCTACGGTTCGCACATCCTCGACGGCTGCGGCCACTTCGTGCGGCAGGGCGCCCGGCAGAGGCGAACCGGATCCTGATCGACTGGCTCGCCGCCCTCCCCGGCTGATCTGCCCGGCCGATCTCCCCGACCGGCCGTCCTCGACTGACCGTCCCCGACCGACCCTCCCCGCGCCTTCGTTCGGCCCGTCGGCCGCGCCCGCTCACCTGCGAGCGCTTGCTTAAAACGATTCATGCATGCGTTCGCGAGGCGTCGGTGAGGCGTCCGTGAGGGCGGAGGCAACGCTGCGGGGAGGGCCCGGCCATGGGAACCAGCAGGAACCCTGAGAGGCGTACGATCCTGAAGGCGGCCGGGGCCTCGGTGGCCACGCTCGGGCCCGCCGCGGCGACCGGGTGCGGCGACCGGGTGCGGCGGCGAAAACGGTTCCGGGGGCGGGACGGTGACGACCCGTTACTCGTGGTGGGGTGCCGAGGAACGGGCCAAGAAGATCAACCGGACCATCGCACTCTTCGAGAAGAAGTACCCGAAGGTCGGGATAAGGACTGACTTCCAGATGTATCAATCGTTCTGGGAGAAGTTCCAGACCCAGGCCGCCGGTGGAAATCCCCCGGACGTTTTCCAAAATGCCGTCACGTTTCTTCGGAAGTACGACAAGCGCGGAATTCCCCTCGACCTCAAGTCACAGGTTCAGGCAGGTAATCTGACTCCGGATCACTTCCGGGACGGAGTGACAAAGGCCGGCGAGGTCGACGGAAAGCAGCTCGGAATTCCCGTCGGCTCCAACACCATGGCGCTGGTCGTCGACAAGAAGGTGTTCCGCGAGGTCGACGTCTACCACCTCGGCACCTGGGCGGGCCTCAGCACCCGGCACGGTGTGCAGCACTTCGGTGACAGCGCCAGACAGCAGCGCATCGCCAACACCACGTACCGGCGCTTCTGCTACTTCCTCACGGCCGACGAACGCGTCGGCGACCTCATGCACGCCAACCTCGACTCCGACGAGAGTTCGCCGTCGCCGGCAAACCGGTGGTGTCCGTCTCCCGCCTTTCGGCGGTCTTCGGACTCAACGAGCTGTGTGTCGGGCTGATCCACCTGGTCGACCTGCCCGCGTTCAAGTCGGCCTACCTGGGCTACTGCCGCTGCTTCAACGCCACCAAGGACGCAAGTTCTACGGCCCCGACGGCTACACCGAGTCCTCGCCGTGGAAGACCGAGAAGCTGACGGGCCCCGCAACCCACGTCGAGGGCAGTGAGGCCAGCTGGGTGTCCAGCAACGACTCCGCGCTCTACGGCCTCGCGGCCATCGAGAACCTGGCGTTGCGCGGAGACAAGATGCCCGGCTAGGAATGCCGTTCGGGGATCGTCGGGAGAACCTTTTCGGCGATGCTGATCAGGGCGCTGTCGTCGGGGAGGGCTCCGGACCTGCTCCACACGGTGAACTCGTAGTAGCCGCCCCGGTCGTCTGTGCCGAGGGCCACGGAAAGCGTCCGGGCCAGGGGGCCTTGTTCGACCGGTCCGCCGCTGGATCCGCCACCCCCGAGATCGATCTTGAACTTCATGGTGTGATCCGAGGAGAAGACGGCGGGCCGGCCGAGAACCGTACGTGTCGCGACGTCCCGCTCCCCTCCGGTTCTCATCAGCTTCACGTACTGGGCGATCGACAGCTCGTTGTAGGTGGCCGAGAGGTCGACGGTGTACGTGTCGAAGCTGACCTCGGCCTCCGGCTGGGCGACCTTCCCATCGGTCAGGGGAGCGGTGTTGCTGGTGCCGGAAGCCGCGGTCGCGGTCTCTCCGGGCGTTCCGAGGAGCCGGGCGAGGTCGGACCGGTTGAGTGCGTCGCACAGTTCGTCACCGGTCACGGCACGGGGCGCCTTCGTGTAGGCCTTCGGCAGTTCCTCGTGCTCCCTGCCCGAACACGACGCGGGCCGCGCTGCGCTGTCGTCGGACGGCAGCACGTGCGGGGCCACCCACAGCGCGGCCGCGAGTGCCCCGATCACGGCCACGGCCGCGAAGGCCTGGCCCCACGCGTTGGGCTCCTTTTCCGGAGTGTCCGGTCCGGGACGCGGCCCGGCTGCCGCCTGGAACTGCGCGGCCTCATCGACCGTCGGCCTGTCCGCGGAGGCCACCGCGCTCGGGTTCCGGCGTGCCCGCAGCGCCCGGACGACCACGTACACGTGTATCGCGGTGAACACGAGGAACACCACACCGAGACCAGCCGCGACCCGGTCATGATCGCGAACGGCGAGGTACATGATGCGTACGCCGAGAACGGACCCGATCGCGATGGCCAGGGGCTCGCGGACCCAGAACGGCAGGAGACGGAGGAGGAAACCGAGCATCCGGTGATCTCACCAGGACTGGATCACAACCGCTGTGGTGGAGGCCATAGTTCCGCAGCGTCTCAGCGGGGAGTCCGGCGACCGGCCGCGGGAGCCCTGGCGGGGCTGGGGGAGCGCCGTCGCACGGGCGGCGGCGCTCGCCTCCCGAGTGTGTCCCGCGCCACGCCGGGGCGCATGAGTACGCGTACTCAGTTCACCCGCGCCCGGCCGGGCAGACTCCCTCCATGGACTGGAACCGCTACCGCTTCCTCAGCCTGTGGTCCCTGCCCGCCCCGCCCGCGGCCGTGTACGCCGTGCTGGAGCGGCCCGAGGACTATCCCCGCTGGTGGCCACAGGTGCGGGCGGTGACCAGGCTGGACTTCGGCACCGGTGTCCTCACCGTCCGGTCCGTGCTGCCGTACGCCGTGACCTTCACCGCACGGGAGACGCGCCGCGACCCGGACGCCGGGATCCTGGAGATCGCCGTGTCCGGCGACATCGAGGGCTGGGCCCGCTGGACGGTGACCGCCGAGGGCACCGGCACCCTCGCCCGTTACGACCAGGTCGTGGAGGTGCGCAAGCCCCTGCTCAGGCGGCTCGCCGTACCGGGACGGCCCGTGTTCCGCCTCAACCACCGGCTGATGATGGCCGCGGGGCGGCGCGGACTGCTCCGCCGGCTCGAAACGGTTTGAAGGATCGGCGTCTCGACCTGTATTGTTCAGTGCGTTCCCGGGCGATTAGCTCAGTGGGAGAGCGCTTCGTTCACACCGAAGAGGTCACTGGTTCGAACCCAGTATCGCCCACCCGGAGAAGGCCGGTCCGCAGTAGCGGACCGGCTTTTCGCATAGTCAGGCCGCCGCCGGCAGCTCCGGCCGCAGCGGCCAGTCCGTGCTGACGATCTCCTCCGAGCCGCTGCGCGCGAACCAGGCCTGCAGCCCGCGGGCCTGCGCCGCATGCCAGTTGGCCTGGAGCGTGTGCAGCTCGGCGGGGGTCAGGCGCTCAAGCCGAGTCGCGAAACGGCGGCCCAGTGCCCGTACGACGTCCAGGGCGGCCAGCGCGTCCGCCGCGGCGTCATGGGCCTCCTGCAGCGCCACACCGTAGTGCTCGCACAGGTCGGTCAGTGTGCGGCGGCCCTTGCGGTACCGGTCCAGGTGCTTGTCCAGGACCCGCGGGTCCAGCACCCTGAGCGCCACCGACTCGAACCAGCGGTCCAGCGACGACGCCCGGTGCCGGCGCAACTCCCGGTCCAGCAGCGTCAGATCGAACGGCGCGTTCATCACCACCAGCGGACGGCCCATCGCCGCGTGCTCCGCCAGCTGCTCGGCTATCTCGTACATCACCGGCGCCGGCCAGCGTCCGTTGCACTGCAGGTGTTCCTCCGTCAGCCCGTGCACCGCCGTCGCCGCCTCCGGCACCGGCACACCCGGATTCACCAGCCAACGGCAGACCCGGGGCCGGGTGCCCGGGGCGTCCTGGACGACGACGGCGGCCGACACGATGCGGTCGGTCTCGACGTCCACGCCCGTCGTCTCCGTGTCGAAAGCGGCCAGCGGCCCCTCGTACCAGGTCGTCATCTGAACCCAACTCCTCGTTCACCCACAGCAGATGACGTTCCGTCTTCTGCCCGTTTGGTGATACCCGGGCCGTTTGCGCCGTACGCCGGGAGGAGACAACAGGAGTACGGGTCTTTGCAGTTCAGCGGCCCGCAGCGGGGACACTCATTGCCTGGAAGGCTGTTGGTCATGGCCATAGCGCAGCCCGAGCGGGGCGGGCTGCTGCCCGATCGCCCGGGCACCGTCCGCGGCACGCTCGCCACCACGGCGTGCATGGAGACACTGCAGGTCGGCTATCTGCACGCGGTCGCCGCCGCAGCGGGATGCTCGCTGTCCCAGCCCTTCCCGGACAACGGCATCGACTGGCACGTCAGCCACAGCGCGCCCGGACACACCGTGGACGACGAGGTCACCATCAAGGTGCAGCTGAAGGCCACGTACCAGGTCGCGCCCAATCCGCCGGGGCGCACCTTCTCCTTCACGCTCGACAACGACCATCTGCGCAAGCTCGCCCGCACACCGGTCTCGGTGCACAAGATCCTGGTCGTCATGCTCGTCCCGCGCTCGCAGGACGACTGGCTGCGCGCCAGTCACGACCGGCTCGACCTCAGGCACTGCTGCTACTGGGTCAACCTCGCCGGCCACCCCATCACCGGCCGGCACCGGACCACCGTGCGGATCCCGACCTCGCGCATCTTCGACGACCGGGCGCTGTGCGAGATCATGACGCGGGTCGGGACGGGAGGCAGGCCATGAGGAGCCGTCCGTACGAGGAGCTGCCACGCCAGGTCCGGCCGCATCCCGACGATCTCGCCTGGCACCGGCCCCCCGACCCCGCCCAGGTCGACCCCGCCGTGCTCGGTGCCCTGCTGCACCGGCACGGCTGGCAGCGGCGCGGCGGCGCCCCGGGACGCTACGGCCGCTGGACCCCGCCGGGACCGGGCGGCGGCGGGACCAGCCTGCTGGTGCCGGAGAGCCGGGCCTTCCCCGACAGCGACGACCTGCTCGGCGAGGCCCTCGACGCCCTCGCCCGCAGCGAGACACCCGCCGCCCGCGAGGTGCTGATCTCCCTCGCCGTACCCAGCGACGAGATCCGCTGGTGGCGCGACACCCCGAGCGGACCGGTAGGCGCCGCGCCCTGGACGGCGGACGAGCAACTGCGCGGCGCCGCCCGGCAGATGCTGCTGGCCGCCGCGCTCGCCACACGCGCGCGTGCCGGGTACTACGGCGCCCGGCACCGCCGCGCGGCCGCCGCCCTCCTGGAGGACGTCCTCGTCGGTCCCGCCGCCGAGGGCCGCCACCTCACCGCCTTCGCGCCCGTGCCCACCGGCCGCCCGCTCGCCGTCCGCCTTCACCAGGCCCTGTACGCCGCCCGCGAGGCCATCGACTACCAGCGGGCCACCGGCGGCATGGACGCCTTCGACGGCGCGGTCGAGGCCGGCGTCAGCCGCGAACTGACCGAGGCACTGGCCGTGCTCGTCCGGGGCACCGAGGGCGCCCGGATCGCCGTCGCCTGGGCACCCGGCCAAGACGCCCCCGAGGGCTGTGCCCCCTCCGCCGAACCCGTCGAGTTCTCACCCGGCGACCTACCGGTGCTGCGCGAGGCCGCCGCTCGCTATCTGCGCGAGGAACCCTCCGTGCCGGTCCGTATCACCGGCGCCGTCGTCCGCATGCGCCGCTCCGGGCCCGGCGGCGAGGGCACCGTACGGCTGCGGGTCCTCGCCGGAGCCGAGGTGCCGCACGTCCGCGTCACCCTGGACGAGGAGGACTACCGCATCGCCGGCCACGCCCACCTCGTCGGACTTCCGGTGCGGGTGCACGGCCGGCTGGAGCGCCGGGGCGGCTTCCGCCGGCTCACCGGCGCCTCCGGGGTCGTACCCGTGCAGGTCGACGAGGCCGAGAGGGACCGGCTGATGAAGGCCCTCCAGGAGAACCTGGACTTCTTCGAGGAGGCGTGCGGGGAGTCGTACCGGGACGAGGACTGAGGGAGACCGGGACGCGGACCGAGGGGACGGGACCGGGGGCGTACCGGTCCGGGGACTGTCGGTGACCGTTTCGCGGTCGATGCCGTCGGGTCGGTACGATCGCCTGTGCGCGCGCTCCTGGTACGGCGCCGCACCCCACCTGCAGTCAGGAGAGACCGGTGTCAGACGTCCGTGTGATCATCCAACGCGATTCCGAGCGGGAAGAACGCGTGGTGACGACGGGCACTACGGCCGCCGACCTCTTCGCCGGCGAGCGCTCGATCATCGCCGCGCGCGTGGGCGGCGAACTCAAGGACCTCACCTACGCGCTCCAGGACGGCGAGACCGTCGAGGGCGTCGAGATCTCCTCCGAGGACGGCCTGAACATCCTGCGCCACTCCACCGCGCACGTCATGGCCCAGGCCGTGCAGGAGATCTTCCCCGAGGCCAAGCTGGGCATCGGCCCGCCCGTCAAGGACGGCTTCTACTACGACTTCGACGTCGAGAAGCCGTTCACGCCCGAGGATCTCAAGGCCATCGAGAAGAAGATGCAGGAGATCCAGAAGCGCGGGCAGAAGTTCTCCCGCCGTGTCGTCACCGACGAGGCGGCCCGCGAGGAGCTGGCGGACGAGCCGTACAAGCTGGAGCTGATCGGCCTCAAGGGTTCGGCGTCGCACGACGACGGCGCGGACGTCGAGGTCGGCGCCGGCGAGCTGACGATCTACGACAACCTGGACGCCAAGACCGGCGAGCTGTGCTGGAAGGACCTCTGCCGGGGTCCCCACCTGCCCTCGACCCGCCTCATCCCGGCGTTCAAGCTGATGCGCAACGCGGCCGCCTACTGGCGCGGCAGCGAGAAGAACCCGATGCTCCAGCGCATCTACGGCACCGCCTGGCCGTCCAAGGACGAGCTGAAGGCGTACCTGGACTTCCTCGCCGAGGCCGAGAAGCGCGACCACCGCAAGCTCGGCACCGAGCTGGACCTCTTCTCCATCCCGGAGCAGATCGGCTCAGGCCTCGCCGTCTTCCACCCCAGGGGCGGCATCGTCCGCCGGGTCATGGAGGACTACTCGCGCCGCCGCCACGAGGAAGAGGGCTACGAGTTCGTCTACACCCCGCACGCGACGAAGGGGAAGCTCTTCGAGACGTCCGGGCACCTGGACTGGTACGCCGAGGGCATGTACCCGCCCATGCAGCTCGACGAGGGCGTGGACTACTACCTCAAGCCCATGAACTGCCCGATGCACAACCTGATCTTCGACGCGCGCGGCCGCTCCTACCGTGAACTTCCGCTGCGCCTCTTCGAGTTCGGGACCGTGTACCGGTACGAGAAGTCGGGCGTCGTGCACGGCCTGACCCGCGCCCGCGGCTTCACCCAGGACGACGCCCACATCTACTGCACCCGTGAGCAGATGTCCGAGGAACTGGACAAGACGCTCACCTTCGTCCTCGGCCTGCTGCGCGACTACGGCCTGACCGACTTCTACCTGGAGCTGTCCACCAAGGACCCGGAGAAGTTCGTCGGCTCCGACGAGGTCTGGGAAGAGGCGACCGAGACCCTGCGCCAGGTCGCCGAGAAGCAGGGCCTGCCTCTCGTCCCGGACCCGGGCGGCGCCGCCTTCTACGGCCCGAAGATCTCCGTCCAGGCCAAGGACGCGATCGGCCGTACCTGGCAGATGTCGACCATCCAGCTCGACTTCAACCTGCCCGAGCGGTTCAACCTGGAGTACACCGGCCCGGACGGCTCCAAGCAGCGCCCGGTCATGATCCACCGCGCGCTGTTCGGCTCCATCGAGCGGTTCTTCGCCGTCCTCCTGGAGCACTACGCGGGCGCCTTCCCGGCGTGGCTGGCCCCGGTCCAGGCGCTCGGCATCCCGATCGGCGACGCCCACGTCGAGTACCTGGAGAAGTTCGCGGCGGCGGCCCGCAAGAAGGGCCTGCGCGTCGAGGTGGACTCCTCCTCGGACCGGATGCAGAAGAAGATCCGCAACGCCCAGAAGCAGAAGGTGCCCTTCATGGTCATCGCGGGCGACGAGGACATGTCCAACAACTCTGTGTCCTTCCGCTACCGCGATGGCTCCCAGGAGAACGGCATCCCGTTCGACGAGGCCATCGCGAAGATCGCACAGGTCGTGGAGGAGCGGGCACAGGTCTGAAGGGCCTGATCCGGAGAACCCCGGGGATGACCACCCCGGGGTTCCGTGGCGCGCCCCATGGGGCGCGGGGGACTGCGTGACCAACCTCCGGCCGCCCCGGCGACACGCCCGGAACCGGCGAAGCCATATGCTGCGTAGCATGACGACTGAGCCGGAGCAGCAGATCGGAGTGGGGACGCAGGACGCGTTCCAGCGCCTGTGGACGCCCCACCGGATGGCCTACATCCAGGGCGAGAACAAGCCGACCGGTCCGGGGGCCGACGACGGCTGCCCCTTCTGCTCGATCCCGGTCAAGTCCGACGAGGACGGACTGATCGTCCGGCGCGGTGACCATGTGTACGCCGTCCTCAACCTCTACCCCTACAACGGCGGCCATCTGATGACCGTGCCCTACCGGCACGTCGCCGACTACACCGAGCTGACCGGGCCGGAGACCGCCGAGCTGGCCGAGCTGACCAAGCAGGCGATGACGGCTCTGCGCACCGCGTCCGGCGCGCACGGCTTCAACATCGGCATGAACCAGGGCACGGTCGCCGGCGCCGGTATCGCCGCCCATCTGCACCAGCACATCGTCCCGCGCTGGGGCGGCGACACGAACTTCATGCCGGTGGTGGGTCACACGAGGGTGCTGCCGCAGCTGCTGGCGGACACGAGGAAGATGCTGGCGGAGGCCTGGCCGGTATAACCGGTATGAAAAGCCTGTCTGGGGGCGCAGCCCCCAGAGGCCGCAACCCCCCGGTGATCGCAAACCCCTGTGGTCGCACTCCGCCACGCACCCGCACCGGCCGAACCGCCGGAGGCCTACGCGTCGTACAGGTCCGCCTTCCTCGGCGTCGGATCCTGGACCAGCCCACTGAGGATGCCCGAACGCGTCCCGAACTTCTCCGTGTCCACGCCGTTCTCCGCCAGCACCCTGATCGCCGCGGAGTGGACCACACGCAGCACCGGCGTGGCCGCGCGCAGCGCGTCGTCGGCCATGAAGCGGTGCCGCCACGGCTGGTCGGCCCAGGCGTGCCGCAGACCGAACGGCTCGGGCAGGTCGAGCGAGCCGCCGAGCCAGTTCAGCAGCGGCGGATACCAGGTCAGCGGGGCGCGCGTGGCGAGGCGCACCACCTCGTCGGTGTCGACGAGCGGCAGCTTGACCGTGCGGGTCTCCCAGGGCTTGAGGGACTTGGAGACCTCCTTGGTCGGCGCCTCCGGCTTGGAGGTGAACAGGGAGTTCACCGGTCCCAGCGCATGCCCCGTCACCTCGATCCGCAGCGTCTCGTGCAGCACCGTCACCGTGATCAGCATGGTGAGGATCAGCTGCCCGTCCCACAGAGTCCACTGCACGCCCAGATAGTGCCGGTCGCCACTGCCGAACTGCTGCTTGTTGCAGATGTCCTGTATCGCGTGCGGCTTGACCTGGAAGGCCTCGACGTCGGTGCCCTCGGGCCGGGACACCGCGTTCGCTCCCTCGCCGATCGGCGTGACGATCCAGTGCTTGATGGACGGCTTGGGGAAGCCGCCGGTGTTCAGCGGGCCGCGCTCCAGCCGAGCGAGCTGGTCATGGATCACACGGACGACGTCCCAGCTGCGGAAGGGGTGGATCTCCCGGGTCGGGTCGGCCGGCACCAGGTCCTCGGCGAGCTGCCAGGCGCCCCAGCGGGTGCCCATGCCGAGTATGCCCTTGGGGCCGGCGTAGAAGACCGAGTTCGACTGCTGCTCGGCGCTGAGCCGGGCCAGCGACTGGCGCAGCTCCTCGGCCGCCGTCTCGTTCGGACCGCGCGGCACCGCCTCGGGGACCTTGGCGCCGACGCTGGTGCCCGAGAGCAGGCCGTCCCAGCGGGCCCGCAGATCCTTGGCCGTGCGCTCGCAGATCTGCTTCGCCCAGAACCAGCCGAGCACAGGCAGGACGACGGCCGCCCGGGCGTACCACGCCCAGAAGCCGTTGAACGGCATCTTGATCAGGAACAGCGCGGCGACCACGCCCACGGCGAGGAGCAGGGCGGTGGCGAGCGCCCCGGCCCGCTTGTCCTCGCGCCGGGCGATGAACGTGCGCAGCTGGAAGACGAGCAGCCAGGCGATCAGCCCCGGCAGGAAGAGCACCCCGCACAGGACCGTCACGGCCGTCAGGCGGTTGTCGCGCTCCCGGCGGATGTTGTTGGCCGCGAGACAGTGCTCGACGACGACCTGGGGCTCCGAGCCGAAGGACTGGATGAGCGGCTTGCGGCCGGGAGCGAGCATCCGGGCGACCACAGCCCGCGAGAACGCCTCACCCAGATTGGGCCGCAGCAGCGCGATCCGGCCGGCCTTCACGGTCGACTGATGCCATTCGTTGTCGGCCTTCTTGATCTCCTCGATCGAGCTGTCCCGGTACGCCGCGGAGGCCAGCGCGGAGGTCGCCGCCTGACCCGCGCCGCCCGAGACGGGCACCTGGGGCCCGTCCCACTCCGTTCCCAACGACATTCCGCCCCCTCGGCCGCCGGCGTTCTCTGCGGCCTTCCCGACTTCCACGCTCCGCACACCTGTTGAACAGGCCGTCGCGTCGATTACCCGTCAGCACCGGACGACTGCGGCACCACGCGATCAGGTGATCAGCGTATCCGCCGCCACCGACAACCCGCGGGCGGACGGCCGAAGCCGCCCGCCCGCACACCCGGCCGAGGGCCGGTGAACTACCCGTTCTCGCCCGCCTGTTCGCGGATCCGCTCGGCGATCTGCGGCGGCATCGGCTCGTGCCGGGCGTAGACGCGGTCGAAACGAGCCGTGCCGTGCGACAGCGAGCGCAGGTCCACCGCGTACCGGCCGATCTCGAACTCGGGCACCTCGGCCCGGATCAAGGTCCGTCCCGAACCCACCTGCTCGGTGCCGAGCACCCGGCCGCGCCGTCCGGACAGGTCACTCATCACCGCGCCCACGTAGTCGTCGCCGACCAGCACGGACACCTCGGCCACCGGCTCCAGCAGGTGGATCCTGGCGTCCGCCGCCGCCTCGCGCAGCGCGAGCGCGCCCGCGGTCTGGAAGGCGGCGTCGGAGGAGTCCACCGAGTGCGCCTTGCCGTCCAGCAGCGTGATCCGCACGTCCACCAGCGGATAGCCGGCGGCGACCCCCTTGGCGGCCTGGGCCCGTACACCCTTCTCCACGGACGGGATGAACTGCCGCGGTACGGCACCGCCGACCACCTTGTCCACGAACTCGATACCCGAGCCGCCCGGCAGCGGCTCCACCTCGATCTCGCAGATGGCGTACTGGCCGTGCCCGCCGGACTGTTTCACATGCCGCCCGCGCCCGGTGGCCTTGTTCGCGAACGTCTCCCGGAGGGAGACCTTGTGCGGGACGACGTCGACCTGGACGCCGTAGCGGCTGCGCAGCCGTTCCAGGGCGACGTCCGCATGGGCCTCGCCCAGGCACCACAGGACCACCTGGTGGGTGTCCTGGTTCTGCTCCAGACGCATCGTCGGGTCCTCGGCCACCAGCCTGGACAGGCCCTGCGAGAGTTTGTCCTCGTCGGCCTTGCTGTGCGCGTGGATGGCGATCGGCAGCAGCGGGTCGGGCATCCGCCAGGGCTCCATCAGCAGCGGGTCGTCCTTCGCGGAGAGAGTGTCCCCGGTCTCGGCGCGGCCGAGCTTGGCCACGCACACCAGGTCGCCGGCGACGGCATGCGTCACCGGGCGCTGCTGCTTGCCGAAGGGCATGGACAGGGCGCCGACCTTCTCGTCGACGTCGTGGTCCTCGTGTCCGCGGTCGGCCAGTCCGTGCCCCGAGATGTGCACCGTCTGGTCGGGGCGCACGGTGCCGGAGAAGACGCGGACCAGCGAGACCCGGCCGACGTAGGGGTCGGAGGAGGTCTTGACGACCTCGGCGACCAGCGGCCCGCCGGTGTCGCACGGCTTCAGCTGCCGCGGCTTGCCGTCGATGGTGGTGACGTCCGGCAGCGGGTGCTCGAACGGGGTCGGGAAACCGCCGGTGACCAGCTCCAGCAGCTCGACCGTGCCGAGCCCGTGTTTGGCGCCCTCGGCCGCGGGGGCGGCGGCCAGGACCGGGAAGAAGGAGCCGCGGGCGACCGCCCGCTCCAGATCCTCGATCAGCGTCTTGATGTCGATCTGCTCACCGCCGAGATAGCGGTCCATGAGGGTCTCGTCCTCGCTCTCCGCGATGATCCCCTCGATGAGCCGGTTGCGGGCCTCCTCCATGTCCGGCAGCTGGTCCGCGCCGGGCTCGGACTTCTTGCGCTCCCCGGTCGAGTAGTCGAACAGCTTCTGTGACAGCAGCCCGACCAGACCGGTCACGGCCGCGTGCCCGTCGGGGCCCTCGGGGCCGCGCTGCGGCAGGTACAGCGGCAGCACGGCGTCGGGGTCGTCACCGCCGAAGGCCTCCGCGCAGACCCGGGTCATCTCCTCGAAGTCCGCGCGCGCGGCCTCCAGGTGCGTGATCACGATCGCGCGCGGCATGCCGACGGCTGCGCACTCCTCCCAGACCATCCGGGTCGAGCCGTCCACACCGTCCGAGGCCGAGACCACGAAGAGGGCCGCGTCCGCGGCGCGCAGACCGGCCCTCAGCTCCCCGACGAAGTCGGCGTACCCGGGGGTGTCGAGGAGGTTGATCTTGATGCCGTCCCATTCGACCGGCACCAGGGACAGCTGTACGGAGCGCTGCTGCCGGTGCTCGATCTCGTCGTAGTCCGAGACGGTGCCGCCGTCCTCGACGCGGCCCGCCCGGTTCACCGCCCCCGCACTCAGCGCGAGGGCCTCCACCAGGGTCGTCTTGCCCGAACCGGAGTGGCCGACCAGCACCACGTTCCGTACAGACGCGGGCTGGTCGGCCTCGAGAGCCCTGCCGGCGGCCCCGGGGTGGTGTGTCTGTGCCTTGTCGCCCATGATCCTGCCTCCCGTGCACGGTGAGGTCACTGTGGGCGCGGACACGCGGGACCCGCGTGGTGTGGCGGCTCCGGCGACGCCCGCGGTTATTCGAGCTTTCCACTCCCGTCACGCTGCGTCCATACGAACGACAGCCAAGGACGCCGGGCGTGCCTCGCGCGCCCCGCGCACGGTGGCGTACACCGGTTCGCGCCACGGGCTGTGGGTGCCCGCCCGTCACGCACGCGCGCGCGTGGCTACGATGGGCCAGCCGGAGGCCACCAGGGCCGCGGCGACACGACCTTCGGGAAGGCCATGCTGAACAAGTACGCGCGTGCATTCTTCACGCGTGTCCTCACACCGTTCGCCGCTTTTCTCATCCGGCGGGGGGTGAACCCCGACACGGTCACGCTCATCGGCACGGCCGGTGTGGTCGCGGGCGCGCTGGTCTTCTACCCCAGGGGCGAGTTCTTCTGGGGCACGGTCGTGATCACCCTGTTCGTCTTCTCCGACCTGGTCGACGGCAACATGGCCCGCCAGCTGGGCCGCTCCAGCCGCTGGGGCGCCTTCCTGGACTCCACCCTCGACCGGGTCGCCGACGGTGCGATCTTCGGCGGTTTCGCGCTCTGGTACGCGGGCAACGGCAACGACAACGTCCTGTGCGCCGTCTCGATCTTCTGTCTGGCCAGCGGCCAGGTGGTGTCGTACACCAAGGCGCGCGGCGAGTCGATCGGGCTGCCGGTCGCCGTCAACGGGCTCGTCGAACGCGCCGAGCGGCTGGTGATCTCGCTGGTCGCGGCCGGTCTCGCCGGCCTGCACACGTTCGGTGTGCCGGGCATCCAGTGGCTGCTGCCGATCGCCCTGTGGATCGTCGCGGCGGGCAGCCTCGTCACGCTGATCCAGCGTGTCGTCACGGTCCGCCGCGAGTCCGCCGAGGCGGAGGCGGCCCAGCAGAACGCCGAGGCAGCGAAGTGAGCGCCGGCGAACGGCTCACCGACGCGCTGTACGGCATCGGCTGGAGCACCGTCAAGAACCTGCCCGAACCTGTCGCGGTCCGCCTCGGCCGCACCATCGCCGACGCCGTCTGGAAACAGCGCGGCAAGGGTGTGCAGCGCCTGGAGTCGAACTACGCGCGCGTGGTGCCGAACGCGACGCCCGAGCGCCTCGCCGAGCTCTCCCGCGCGGGCATGCGCTCGTACCTGCGCTACTGGATGGAGTCCTTCCGGCTCCCGGCCTGGAGCCGCGAGCGGGTGAAGACCGGCTTCGACCCGAAGGACATCCACTACCTCACCGACGGCCTCGCCTCCGGCCAGGGCGTGATCCTCGCCCTGCCGCACATGGCCAACTACGACCTGGCCGGCGCCTGGGTCACCACCAAGCTGGAGACGCCCTTCACGACCGTCGCCGAGCGCCTGAAGCCCGAGACGCTCTACGACCGCTTCGTCGCCTATCGCGAGGGCCTCGGCATGGAGGTCCTGCCGCACAGCGGCGGCTCCGCCTTCGGCACCCTGGCCCGGCGGCTGCGCGACGGCGGCCTGGTCTGCCTGGTCGCCGACCGGGACCTGTCCGCCTCCGGCGTCGAGGTCGACTTCTTCGGCGAGAAGACCCGGATCCCCGCGGGCCCGGCCCTGCTCGCCCAGCAGACCGGCGCGCTGCTGCTGCCGGTCACGCTCTGGTACGACGACTCGCCCGTCATGCAGGGCCAGGTGCACCCCCCGATCGAGGTACCGGAGTCAGGTACGCGGGCCGAGAAGACGTCTGTCATGGCACAGGCGCTGGCCGACGCCTTCGCCACCGGGATCGCCGACCATCCGGAGGACTGGCACATGCTCCAGCGGCTGTGGCTCGCCGACCTCGACCCCGCGAAGGGACCCTCGTGAGAATCGGGATCGTCTGCCCGTACTCCTGGGACGTGCCCGGCGGCGTCCAGTTCCACATCCGCGACCTCGCCGAGTACTTCCTGCGCCTCGGCCACGAGGTCTCCGTGCTCGCCCCGGCCGACGACGACACCCCCCTGCCGCCGTACGTCGTCTCGGCCGGCCGCGCGGTCCCGGTGCCGTACAACGGCTCGGTGGCCCGGCTGAACTTCGGCTTCCTGTCGGCCGCGCGGGTGCGGCGCTGGCTGCACGAGGGCGCCTTCGACGTGGTCCACATCCACGAGCCGACCTCACCCTCGCTGGGCCTGCTGACCTGCTGGGCGGCCTCCGGCCCGATCGTGGCCACCTTCCACACCTCCAATCCGCGCTCGCGCGCGATGATCGCCGCGTACTCCATCCTCCAGGCCGCCCTGGAGAAGATCAGCGCGCGGATCGCGGTCAGCGAGTACGCCCGCCGGACGCTGGTCGAGCACCTCGGCGGGGACGCGGTGGTCATCCCCAACGGCGTCGACGTGGACTTCTTCGCCAAGGCCGAGCCGAAGTCCGAGTGGCAGGGTGGCACGATCGGATTCATAGGCCGGATCGACGAGCCCCGTAAGGGCCTGCCCGTGCTGATGAACGCCCTGCCGAAAATCGTGGCCGCCCGCCCGCAGACCCGGCTGCTGATCGCCGGCCGCGGCGACGAGGAGGCCGCCGTCGAGAATCTGCCGAAGGAGCTGCGCTCGCGCGTCGAGTTCCTCGGCATGATCAGCGACGAGGACAAGGCCCGCCTGCTCCGCAGCGTCGACCTGTACGTCGCGCCCAACACCGGCGGAGAGAGTTTCGGCATCATCCTGGTCGAGGCCATGTCGGCGGGCGCCCCCGTGCTCGCCTCCGACCTGGACGCCTTCGTCCAGGTTCTCGACCAGGGCGAGGCAGGCGAGGTCTTCGCCAACGAGGACGCCGACGCGCTCGCCGAAGCGGCCGTACGACTGCTGGCGGACCCGGCACGCCGCGCCGAGCTGCGCGAACACGGCAGTGCCCATGTGCGGCGGTTCGACTGGTCGACGGTCGGCGCGGACATCCTGTCCGTCTACGAGACGGTCACGGCCGGCGCGGCGGCGGTCGCGACGGACGAGCGGACGACGGGCCTACGGGCACGCTTCGGGCTGGCACGGGACTGACGGGGCTCGCGGGTTCGACGAGCGTTGTGTGACCGGTGGGCTTAGCGGGGCGGAGGGGCCTTTCGGGACTGGCGTTTCGAGTTGGCTTACGGGTCTGTCGGGCTCGTGGGTTCGACGGGCGTTGTGTGATCGGTGGGCTGCGCGGGATGGAAGGGTCTCTCGGGACTGGCGGGCTTCGAGCCCAGTCCGTCGGACCGACAGGCTTCGAGGGCCGCCGGAGTGTGCCGATAGCCTTCGGCGGTGACCGCAACCCTCATCTGGATCCTCGTCGCGCTCGTCGCGATCGGCGTGTACCTCAGCTGGACGGCCGGGCGGCTGGACCGGCTGCACGTGCGGATGGACGCCGCGCGGGCCGCGCTCGACGCGCAGCTGCTGCGCCGGGCCTCCGTCGCGCAGGAACTCGCGACCTCGGGCGTGCTGGACCCGGCCGCCTCGATCGTGCTGTACGAGGCCGCGCACGCGGCTCGGCAGGCCGAGGAGGAGCAGCGGGAGGTCGCCGAGAGCGAGCTGAGCCAGGCGCTGCGCGCGGTCTTCGAGGACCCCGCTCAGGTGGAGGCCGTACGGGAGGCCCCGGGCGGCGAGGAGGCGGCCCGTGAGCTGGCCGAGGCCGTCCGCCGGGTCCCCATGGCCCGCCGCTTCCACAACGACGCCGTGGGGGCCGCCCGCCGGCTGCGTGAGCACCGCAAGGTCCGCTGGTTCCGGCTGGCCGGCCACGCCCCGTTCCCGCTGGCCTTCGAGATGGACGACGAGCCCCCCTTGGCCCTGGTGGAGCGGGCCGCCTGAACCCCGGGGGAACCTTCCCTGGACGAAAAGGATCCACCGGCTTGCTATTGGCCCTTGCTGTGGCCTGGTCCACTCGCGTTTCCTCATCGGTGCAGAAATCCTCTTTCCCGTCAGTGAGGTCACCCGTGTCCACCACCGAGAACCAGGCTCCCGAGACCGGCACCGCCCGCGTGAAGCGCGGTATGGCCGAGCAGCTCAAGGGCGGCGTGATCATGGACGTCGTCACGCCGGAGCAGGCGAAGATCGCCGAGGACGCGGGCGCCGTGGCCGTCATGGCCCTGGAGCGGGTCCCGGCCGACATCCGCAAGGACGGCGGCGTGGCCCGTATGTCCGACCCGGACATGATCGAGGGCATCATCGACGCCGTCTCCATCCCGGTCATGGCCAAGTCCCGCATCGGCCACTTCGTCGAGGCCCAGGTCCTGCAGTCCCTCGGCGTCGACTACATCGACGAGTCCGAGGTCCTCACCCCGGCCGACGAGGTCAACCACTCCGACAAGTGGGCCTTCACCACCCCGTTCGTGTGTGGTGCCACCAACCTGGGCGAAGCCCTGCGCCGCATCGCCGAGGGCGCCGCGATGATCCGCTCCAAGGGCGAGGCCGGCACCGGCAACGTCGTCGAGGCCGTGCGCCACCTGCGCCAGATCAAGAACGAGATCGCCAAGCTGCGCGGCTTCGACAACCACGAGCTGTACGCCGCCGCCAAGGAGCTGCGCGCCCCGTACGAGCTGGTCAAGGAGGTCGCCGAGCTCGGCAAGCTCCCGGTGGTCCTCTTCTCCGCCGGCGGTGTGGCCACCCCGGCCGACGCGGCCCTGATGCGCCAGCTCGGCGCCGAGGGCGTGTTCGTCGGCTCCGGCATCTTCAAGTCCGGCGACCCGGCCAAGCGCGCCGCCGCCATCGTGAAGGCCACCACCTTCTACGACGACCCGAAGATCATCGCCGACGCGTCCCGCAACCTCGGCGAGGCCATGGTCGGCATCAACTGCGACACCCTCCCCGAGACCGAGCGCTACGCCAACCGCGGCTGGTAAGGGCACCGGACCACATGAACATCCCCGTCATAGGCGTCCTGGCCCTCCAGGGCGACGTACGGGAGCACCTCATCGCCCTGGCCGCGGCCGACGCCGTGGCCAGGCCGGTGCGGCGCCCCGAGGAACTCGCCGAGGTCGACGGTCTCGTCCTGCCCGGCGGCGAGTCCACCACCATCTCCAAGCTGGCCATCCTGTTCGGCGTGATGGAGCCCCTCCGCGCGCGCGTGCAGGACGGCATGCCCGTCTATGGCACCTGCGCCGGCATGATCATGCTCGCCGACAAGATCCTCGACCCGCGTTCGGGCCAGGAGACGATCGGCGGCATCGACATGATCGTGCGCCGCAACGCCTTCGGCCGCCAGAACGAGTCGTTCGAGGCCGCTGTCGACGTGCGGGGCATCCCGGGCGATCCTGTGGAGGGCGTCTTCATCCGCGCTCCCTGGGTGGAGTCCGTGGGCGCCGCGGCCGAGGTGCTCGCCGAGCACGACGGCCACATCGTCGCCGTCCGCCAGGGCAACGCGCTCGCCACGTCGTTCCATCCGGAACTGACCGGCGACCACCGTGTGCACTCCCTGTTCGTCGACATGGTGCGCGCCAACGGGACCTCGGAGTCCTTGTAGGATCTCTGGCGTTCGTTCATAGATGGGTTACGCGAAGGAGACAGGCAGATGTCCGGCCACTCTAAATGGGCCACGACGAAGCACAAGAAGGCCGTGATCGACGCCAAGCGCGGCAAGCTCTTCGCGAAGCTCATCAAGAACATCGAGGTCGCGGCACGCATGGGCGGCGTCGACCTCGACGGCAACCCGACGCTCTACGACGCCGTCCAGAAGGCCAAGAAGCAGTCGGTCCCGAACAAGAACATCGACTCCGCGATCAAGCGCGGTGGCGGTCTCGAAGCCGGTGGCGCCGACTACGAGACGATCATGTACGAGGGCTACGGCCCGAACGGTGTCGCGGTGCTCATCGAGTGCCTCACCGACAACCGCAACCGCGCCGCCTCCGACGTACGTGTCGCCATGACCCGCAACGGCGGCAACATGGCCGACCCGGGCTCGGTGTCGTACATGTTCAGCCGCAAGGGCGTCGTCATCGTCCCCAAGGGCGAGCTGAGCGAGGACGACGTGCTCGGCGCGGTCCTGGACGCGGGCGCCGAGGAGGTCAACGACCTCGGCGAGACCTTCGAGGTCATCAGCGAGGCCACCGACCTGGTCGAGGTCCGCTCCGCCCTCCAGGAGGCCGGCATCGACTACGACTCGGCCGAGTCCAGCTTCGTGCCGTCCGTCCAGGTCGAGCTGGACGAGGACGGCGCCAGGAAGATCTTCAAGCTCATCGACGCGCTCGAGGACAGCGACGACGTG
Source organism: Streptomyces roseochromogenus subsp. oscitans DS 12.976 (assembly GCF_000497445.1). NCBI lineage: Bacteria > Bacillati > Actinomycetota > Actinomycetes > Kitasatosporales > Streptomycetaceae > Streptomyces > Streptomyces roseochromogenus. Next base: position 7,921,441 of record NZ_CM002285.1, read on the forward strand.
CAGAACGTCTTCGCCAACTTCGACGTGAGCGACGAGATCATGGAGAAGGTCGACGCGTAACGCCGCCGCGCGCTGCGCAGGTCTCACGGGCCGACGGGACAACCCGTCGGCCCGTCGCCGTGCCGGGCGCCGGTGCATCGCGTTGTCAGTGTCAACCGATAGCCTGCACAAACAGCTGATCGAGTCGGCGAAGGGAGGGGGCGCGGTGCGCGTGCTGGGGGTGGACCCGGGGCTGACCCGGTGTGGTGTCGGGGTCGTGGAGGGGGTCGCGGGCCGTCCGCTCACCATGCTCGGCGTCGGTGTCGTCCGCACGCCCGTCGATGCCGACCTCAGCCACCGCCTCCTCGCCGTCGAGCAGGGCATAGAGCAGTGGCTGGACGAGCACCGGCCCGAGTTCGTCGCCGTCGAGCGCGTCTTCAGCCAGCACAACGTCCGTACGGTGATGGGCACCGCCCAGGCCAGCGCCGTGGCCATGCTGTGCGCCGCCCGACGCGGCATCCCCGTCGCCCTGCACACCCCGAGCGAGGTCAAGGCGGCCGTCACCGGCACCGGCCGTGCCGACAAGGCGCAGGTCGGCGCCATGGTTACCCGGCTGCTGCGGCTCTCCGCACCGCCCAAGCCCGCCGACGCCGCCGACGCCCTCGCGCTCGCCATCTGCCACATCTGGCGCGCCCCCGCGCAGAACCGGCTCCAGCAGGCGGTCGCCCGCCACACAGTCAACGCAACGAAAGGCCGTACGGCATGATCGCCTTCGTCAGCGGCACGGTCGCCGCGCTCGCCCCGGACGCCGCGGTCGTCGAGGTCGGCGGCGTCGGCATGGCCGTCCAGTGCACGCCGAACACGCTGTCCACGCTCCGTGTCGGCCAGCCCGCCAAGCTGCACACCTCGCTCGTCGTCCGCGAGGAATCGCTGACGCTGTACGGCTTCGGCGACGACGACGAGCGCCAGGTCTTCGAGCTGCTGCAGACCGCGAGCGGCGTCGGCCCGCGCCTGGCCCAGGCGATGCTCGCCGTGCACACCCCGGACGCGCTGCGCCGCGCCGTCGCCACCGGTGACGAGAAGTCACTCACCGCGGTCCCCGGCATCGGCAAGAAGGGTGCGCAGAAGCTGCTGCTGGAGCTGAGGGACCGGCTCGGCGAGCCGATGGGGACGGCGCCCGCGATCGGCGCGCCGGTCACCCAGGGCTGGCGCGACCAGCTGCACGCGGCCCTGATCGGCCTCGGCTACGCCACCCGCGAGGCCGACGAGGCCGTCGCCGCCGTGGCCCCGCAGGCCGAGGCCGCAGGCGTGCCGCCCCAGGTGGGTCAGCTGCTGAAGGCCGCCCTGCAGACCCTGAACCGCGCCCGCTGACCCCCACGACGATCGAGGCTCCACACATGAACTGGGACGACACGACCGACACCCCCGCCCCCGAGCGGCTCGTCGGTGCGTCCGCCGACCGGGAGGACCAGGCTGTCGAGGCCGCCCTGCGCCCCAAGGACCTCGGCGAGTTCATCGGCCAGGAGAAGGTCCGCGAACAGCTCGACCTCGTCCTGCGGGCCGCACGCGCGCGGGGCGCCACCGCCGACCATGTGCTGCTCTCCGGCGCGCCCGGCCTCGGCAAGACCACCCTGTCGATGATCATCGCGGCCGAGATGGGCGCCCCCATCCGCATCACCTCCGGCCCCGCCATCCAGCACGCCGGCGACCTCGCCGCGATCCTCTCCTCCCTCCAGGAGGGCGAGGTCCTCTTCCTCGACGAGATCCACCGGATGTCCCGGCCCGCCGAGGAGATGCTGTACATGGCGATGGAGGACTTCCGCGTCGACGTCATCGTCGGCAAGGGCCCCGGCGCCACCGCCATCCCGCTGGAGCTGCCCCCGTTCACCCTGGTCGGCGCGACCACGCGCGCGGGCCTGCTGCCGCCCCCGCTGCGCGACCGCTTCGGCTTCACCGCGCACATGGAGTTCTACGAGCCGCACGAGCTGGAGCGCGTCGTACACCGCTCGGCGCACCTGCTCGATGTCGAGATCGAGCCGGACGGCGCCGCCGAGATCGCCGGGCGCTCCCGGGGCACGCCCCGTATCGCCAACCGCCTGCTGCGCCGTGTCCGCGACTATGCGCAGGTCAAGGCGGACGGCCTGATCACCCGGGAGATCGCCGCGGCCGCCCTCGCCGTCTACGAGGTCGACGGCCGCGGTCTCGACCGTCTCGACCGCGCCGTCCTGGAAGCCCTGCTGAAGCTGTTCGGCGGCGGCCCGGTCGGTCTGTCCACGCTGGCCGTCGCGGTGGGGGAGGAGCGGGAGACCGTCGAGGAGGTCGCCGAACCCTTCCTCGTGCGGGAGGGACTGCTCGCCCGCACGCCACGGGGCCGTGTCGCCACGCCGGCCGCCTGGGCGCACCTCGGCCTGACCCCGCCCCGCTCGGTTACCGGGGGAAACGGACAACAGGATCTGTTCGGGACCTGACGGCGCCGTGATGGCGACGTGATCTCTCCGTGACGGCGGAGGCATTGGCCCGAGCAGGAACCCAGGTGCCATGCTGAGCGTTGTTCCATGCGCGCGGACTCGCTTAGACTCCGCCGATGCCGCCTTTGCGGGCGGCGCCGACCACACCCCCGTCAACAGGCCGCTCTCCGTCGCGGTCGCGCGAAGGAAATTCCGTCCCGTGAATGCCTTTACCCTTCTCCCCTTCATCGTGCTCATCGCGGCCATGTTCCTGATGACACGTTCGGCCAAGAAGAAGCAGCAGCAGGCTGCCAACATGCGGAACGAGATGCAGCCCGGCTCCGGTGTCCGCACGATCGGGGGGATGTACGCGACGGTCAAGGAGGTGGGCGAGGACACGGTCCTCCTCGACGCCGGCCCCGGTGTCGAGCTCCTCTTCGCCAAGAACTCGATCGGCGCCGTTCTCACCGACGACGAGTACAACCGCATCGTCCACGGCATCGAGCACGACCTGAAGTCCGACGCCGACATCGTCCCGGACGACGCCTCCTCCCTCACCGAGAGCGACGAGTCCGACTCGCCCGCTGCCGCCGCCTCCGACGACAAGGCCGTCGACCTCGGTAAGAAGGACGCCAGCGAGGACGGCACCGACGCGGCCGAGGCCGCCGAGGCCAAGGCGGACGACGAGCCGAAGAAGACCGACGGCGACTCCGACGCGAAGTAGTCACGCCCCGGTGGTGCGCCAAGCGGCATAATCACGCCCCGCGCACCACCGGGCGTCTGTTTCCCGTACGGAAACAGCCCGACACCATGTCATGGCCGACCGCGCCGACCAACGCGGAGCGGCCCGAGAGGGAGTACGAGAAGGTGGCAGCACCTAAGAGGGGCCGGAGCGCGAGCGCCCAGAGCAAGCCAGGGCGCTCGCTGGCCCTCATCCTGATCGCCATCGTGGCGCTCACCGGAGGCATGTTCCTGTCCGGGAACAAGACTCCGCGTCTCGGCATCGACCTCGCCGGTGGTACGAGCATCACGCTCAAGGCGAAGGCCGACCAGGGGTCCGCGATCAACAAGGCCAACATGGACACCGCGGTCGACATCATGAACCGCCGTGTCAACGGCCTCGGCGTCTCCGAGGCGGAGGTGCAGACCCAGGGGAACGACAACATCATCGTCAACATCCCCAAGGGCACCAACTCCAAGGAGGCCCAGCAGCAGGTCGGCACCACCGCCAAGCTGTACTTCCGCCCGGTCCTGGCCAGCGAGCCCAGCGGCGGCGCCGCCCAGAGCCCGTCGCCGAGCGCCTCGCCCAGCGGCAGCTCCTCGCCGAAGCCGGGCGCGAGCCCCTCCGGCAGCGCCTCCTCCAAGGAGAAGACGTCCTCCAAGGAGAAGGCGTCCTCGTCCTCCACCGCGTCCCCCAAGGCCTCGGCGACCTCCCAGGGCCGCGCCGTCACCGACGCGCTGAAGGCCGGCTCCACTCCCTCGCCCAGCGGCTCCTCCTCCGGCAGCTCCACGCCGAAGGCCACCCCGTCGGCCTCCGCCGGCGGCAGCTCGGAAGCCGCCAAGCTGCAGGCCCAGTACGCCACCCTGGACTGCACCAAGCCCGACCAGCGAGCCAAGGTCGGAGGCGCCGCCAAGCCCGGCGAGCCCACGGTGGCCTGCGGCCAGATCAGGAAGGTCTGGTACAAGTACATCCTCGGCCCGGCCGCCGTGGACGGCACCGAGGTGAAGAACGCCGCCGCCCGGTTCGACACCCAGGGTGCCTCCGGCTGGCAGGTCGTGATGAACTTCACCTCCAGCGGTTCCAAGAAGTTCGCCGACGTCACCGGCCAGCTGGCGAAGAACCAGGCCCCGCAGAACGAGTTCGCCATCGTCCTCGACGGCGAGGTCGTCTCCAGCCCGTTCGTGCAGACCGCGATCACCGGCGGCCAGGCGGAGATCTCCGGCAGCTTCACCCAGCAGGACGCCCAGAGCCTCGCCAACATGCTGTCGTACGGCGCTCTGCCGCTCTCCTTCCAGGAGCAGTCCGTCACCACCGTCACCGCCGCGCTCGGCGGTGAGCAGCTGCACGCCGGTCTGCTCGCCGGCGCGATCGGCCTCGCGCTGGTCGTGCTCTACCTGGTGGTCTACTACCGCGGTCTGTCGCTCGTCGCCATGGCTTCGCTGCTGGTCTCTGCGATCCTGACCTACGTGATCATGTCGCTGCTCGGCCCGGCCATCGGCTTCGCGCTGAACCTGCCGGCGGTCTGCGGTGCCATCGTGGCCATCGGTATCACCGCGGACTCGTTCATCGTGTACTTCGAACGCATCCGGGACGAGATCCGCGAGGGCCGCTCGCTGCGCCCCGCCGTCGAGCGGGCCTGGCCGCGTGCCCGGCGCACCATCCTGGTCTCCGACTTCGTGTCGTTCCTCGCCGCCGCCGTCCTCTTCATCGTGACCGTCGGCAAGGTCCAGGGCTTCGCGTTCACGCTCGGCCTGACCACCCTTCTCGACGTCGTCGTGGTCTTCCTGTTCACCAAGCCGCTGATGACACTGCTCGCCCGCCGCAAGTTCTTCGCGAACGGCCACAAGTGGTCCGGACTCGAACCGAAGAGCCTGGGTGCCAAGCCGCCGCTGCGCCGCACCCGCCGTCCCGCCGGTCCTGCCGCCGGCTCTGTCGACCCGAAGGAGGCCTGAGCGATGTCGAAACTGGGCAACCTCGGCGCTCGACTGCACCGCGGCGAGATCTCGTACGACTTCGTCGGCAAGCGCAAGATCTGGTACGGCGTCTCCATCCTGATCACCATCACGGCCATCGTCGGCCTGGCGGTGCGCGGCCTGAACATGGGCATCGAGTTCAAGGGCGGCGCGGTCTTCACCACGCCGACCGGGATGAGCACCACGGTGACCCAGGCGGAGACCTTCGCCAAGGACGCCTCCGGCCATGAGGCGATCGTGCAGAAGCTCGGCAACGGCAGCCTGCGCATCCAGATCGCCGGTATCGACACCGGCCAGTCCGACAAGATCAAGCAGGAGCTGGCCAAGGACCTGAACCTCAACCCCGAGAAGCTCGCCGCCGACCTGGTCGGCCCGAGCTGGGGTGAGCAGATCGCCAACAAGGCCTGGGAGGGCCTGGGCATCTTCATGGTGCTCGTCGTGATCTACCTGGCCATCGCCTTCGAGTGGCGCATGGCCGTGGCGGCCCTGGTCGCGCTGATCCACGACATCACCATCACGACCGGTATCTACGCCCTGGTCGGCTTCGAGGTCACGCCCGGTACGGTCATCGGTCTGCTGACGATCCTCGGTTACTCGCTCTACGACACGGTCGTCGTCTTCGACAGCCTCAAGGAGCAGACGAAGGACATCACCAAGCAGACCCGCCTCACCTACAGCGACATCGCCAACCAGTCGATCAACGGCACGCTGGTCCGCTCGATCAACACCACCGTGGTCGCCCTGCTGCCGGTGGCCGGCCTGCTGTTCATCGGCGGCGGCTTCCTCGGCGCCGGCACGCTGAACGACATCTCACTGTCGCTGTTCGTCGGTCTCGCCGCCGGTGCCTACTCCTCGATCTTCATCGCCACGCCGCTCGTCGCCGACCTCAAGGAGCGCGAGCCGGCGATGAAGGCCCTCACCAAGCGGGTCCTGGCCAAGCGCG
>NZ_CM002285.1:7928070-7956025 GCF_000497445.1 Streptomyces roseochromogenus subsp. oscitans DS 12.976
TGCTGCTCAGCCGTATCCGCGATGTCGCCGACTACCCCGAGCCCGGGGTGATGTTCAAGGACATCACCCCGCTGCTGGCGGACCCGGCCGCGTTCACGGCGCTCACCGACGCGCTGGCCGAGATCGCCACGAACACCGGCGCGACCAAGGTCGTCGGCCTGGAGGCCCGGGGCTTCATCCTCGGCGCGCCGGTCGCGCTGCGTGCGGGCCTCGGCTTCATCCCGGTCCGCAAGGCGGGCAAGCTGCCCGGAGCGACGCTGCGACAGGCGTACGACCTGGAGTACGGCTCGGCCGAGATCGAGGTGCACGCGGAGGACCTGGCTGCCGGGGACCGCGTCCTGATCGTGGACGACGTCCTCGCCACGGGGGGTACGGCCGAGGCCGCGATCCAGCTGATCCAGCGCGCCGGTGCGGATGTCTCCGGGCTTGCGGTGCTGATGGAACTGGGCTTCCTGGCGGGCCGGGCCCGCCTGGAGCCTGCCCTGGACGGGGCGCCGCTGGAGGCACTGCTCCAGGTCTGAGCGGATTGCTGCACAAGCGGCCTCGGCTTCGCCGTAGGCCGCTTTGTGTTTCCCGCCGTCTTGCCCCGCCGTCGCCGTCCGCTGGCCGTCGCCGTCCACTTCCGAGTCACCCGCCGCACGCCCCCAAAGCACCCGGAATCAACCTCCCGGAATCCGGCGGGAGCCTCCCGTGTTTCATCAGTGAACGGTCCTCACTTCTGTCTGAAGGCGATGACCAGCCGCAGGATCGCTACCATGGGGTCTCCGGAGCCTGACCGGGGGACCCGGATCGCGCACGAGGAGCCCTCTTGCCAGACGAGGCCCAGCCACTGACCGCCGCCAAGCCCGAGCCCGCCTCGGCGCCCGCGGCCAAGCCCGCGCCGCACGCGTCCAACGCGAAGAACGACACCCGCGGGCCGATCGAGCACGCCCAGTCCGCGCCCGTCGAAAAGGCTGCCGAAGCCACACGTCCCAAGCCGTCCCCCGCTCTCGACCCCGCTCGAGCGGGGGGACCCCCAGCGCCCGAGCGCCCGGTGCAGCCCCCCGTGGTGCGCCAGCCCGCCGGCCAGGCCCGCACCGGCTCCTCCAACCGCGTCCGCGCCCGCCTGGCCCGCCTCGGTGTGCAGCGCGCGAACCCCTACAACCCGGTCCTGGAGCCCCTGCTGCGGATAGTCCGCAGCAACGACCCCAAGATCGAGAACTCCACGCTCCGCCAGATCGAGCGCGCCTACCAGGTCGCCGAGCGCTGGCACCGCGGCCAGAAGCGCAAGAGCGGCGACCCGTACATCACGCATCCGCTCGCCGTCACCACCATCCTCGCCGAGCTGGGCATGGATCCGGCCACGCTGATGGCGGGGCTGCTGCACGACACCGTCGAGGACACCGAGTACGGCCTCGACCAGCTGCGCCGCGACTTCGGCGACACGGTCGCCCTGCTCGTCGACGGCGTCACCAAGCTCGACAAGGTCAAGTTCGGCGAGGCGGCGCAGGCCGAGACCGTGCGCAAGATGGTCGTCGCCATGGCCAAGGACCCGCGCGTCCTGGTCATCAAGCTCGCCGACCGCCTGCACAACATGCGCACCATGCGCTACCTCAAGCGCGAGAAGCAGGAGAAGAAGGCGCGCGAGACGCTGGAGATCTACGCTCCGCTCGCCCACCGCCTCGGCATGAACACCATCAAGTGGGAGCTGGAGGACCTCGCGTTCGCGATCCTCTACCCCAAGATGTACGACGAGATCGTAAGGCTGGTGGCAGAGCGGGCGCCGAAGCGTGACGAATACCTGGCCATAGTGACCGACGAGGTCCAGGCCGACCTGCGCGCCGCCCGCATCAAGGCGACCGTCACCGGCCGCCCGAAGCACTACTACAGCGTCTACCAGAAGATGATCGTCCGCGGTCGCGACTTCGCCGAGATCTATGACCTGGTGGGGATCCGTGTCCTCGTCGACACGGTCCGCGACTGTTACGCCGCCCTCGGCACCGTGCACGCGCGATGGAACCCGGTCCCCGGCCGGTTCAAGGACTACATCGCGATGCCCAAGTTCAACATGTACCAGTCGCTGCACACGACGGTCATCGGGCCCAACGGCAAGCCGGTCGAGCTGCAGATCCGCACCTTCGACATGCACCGCCGCGCCGAGTACGGCATCGCCGCGCACTGGAAGTACAAGCAGGAGGCCGTCGCCGGCGCCTCCAAGGTGCGTACGGACGTGCCCAAGGCCGGCAAGGACAAGGACGCCATCAACGACATGGCGTGGCTGCGGCAGCTGCTGGACTGGCAGAAGGAGACCGAGGACCCCGGCGAGTTCCTGGAGTCCCTGCGCTTCGACCTGTCCCGCAACGAGGTCTTCGTCTTCACCCCCAAGGGCGATGTCATCGCCCTGCCCGCCGGGGCCACGCCCGTCGACTTCGCGTACGCCGTCCACACCGAGGTCGGCCACCGCACCATAGGAGCGCGGGTCAACGGCAGGCTCGTACCGCTCGAATCCACCCTGGACAACGGCGACTTGGTGGAGGTCTTCACCTCCAAGGCGCCCGGCGCCGGGCCGTCCCGCGACTGGCTGGGCTTCGTCAAGTCGCCGCGGGCGCGCAACAAGATCCGGGCCTGGTTCTCCAAGGAGCGCCGGGACGAGGCGATCGAGCAGGGCAAGGACGCGATCGTCCGGGCGATGCGCAAGCAGAACCTGCCGATCCAGCGCATCCTCACCGGCGACTCCCTCGTCACGCTCGCGCACGAGATGCGGTACTCGGACATCTCCGCGCTGTACGCGGCGATCGGCGAGGGCCATGTCTCCGCGCAGAACATCGTGCAGAAGCTCGTCCAGGCCCTCGGTGGCGAGGAGGCGGCCACCGAGGAGATCGACGAGACGGTCCCGCCGTCGCGCAGCCGCAGCCGCAAACGCCGCTCCAGCGCCGATCCGGGCGTCGTCGTCAAGGGCGTCGAGGACGTCTGGGTCAAGCTGGCCCGCTGTTGCACGCCGGTGCCCGGCGACCCGATCATCGGCTTCGTCACGCGCGGCAGCGGCGTGTCGGTTCACCGCAGCGACTGCGTCAACGTGGACTCACTGTCCCGCGAGCCCGAGCGCATCCTCGACGTCGAGTGGGCGCCCACCCAGTCCTCGGTCTTCCTGGTCGCCATCCAGGTCGAGGCGCTGGACCGCTCCCGGCTGCTCTCGGACGTCACCCGCGTCCTGTCCGACCAGCACGTCAACATCCTCTCCGCGGCCGTCCAGACCTCCCGCGACCGGGTGGCCACCTCCCGGTTCACCTTCGAGATGGGCGACCCCAAGCACCTCGGCCACGTCCTGAAGGCCGTGCGGGGTGTGGAGGGCGTGTACGACGTGTACCGGGTGACGTCGGGACGCAGCCGGTCGTAGTCCGTGTGACTTCAAGGCCCCACGCAAAAACGCTCGGCTGGGAAACCCAGCCGAGCGTTTTCATTTCAGCGCGTTCGTCGAAGGCGTACCGTATGTTTGGCAGCCAAGAAAAGACCGGACCCGGTGAGTACCGCCCCCAGGGCGATGGTCCATCCGGATTTCCCCGGCTCCGCTGACAGATATCCGATACCGGTCAGGGTCAGCAGGATACCCAGAATAAGGCCTGAGAAATTCGCCCAGAGAGACTTCATAGTGACTCACCTCCGGTCAGTTCTCTTTACGGAGTGCTGTAGATGGGCCACAGGTTGCCGTTGCTGGAGTGGGCCGTGGCAGGAGTCTGCGGTCCGTACTTGAGTACCGTATCAGTGAAGGTGATCGTGCCGCTGGGGCCGCAGACGGGGAGCTTCTTGGCGAGGCAGGACTGCAGCACAACCTTCCCCGTCAGGGTGAAGCCGGCCGCGCTTCCGCTCGCGTAGGGCTGGGTGAAGCTCATGTTGATGCCGAGGGCCTGACCCTGGACGTTGTTGTGACCGGACAGGGTGCCCGACGCGCTGACGAGGTTGCCCTTGCCATCGCGCACGGTGGTGACGACGAAGTCGATTTCTCCGGTGCGGGTCGACTTGTAGCCACCACCCGGGTAGAACTTGTAGACGTTGCTGGACGTCGTGTTGGCGTATGCAGCCGGAGCTGCGAGGGTGACTCCAGCGGTAGCGGTCACAGCGGCCAGTGCGGCGGCAGTTATACCGCTGCGGATATTCATGTTCCCCGATTCCTTTATGAAGCCGAACGCGATGGACGACGCCGTTCGGCGCGGCCTGGTCAAAGCCGCTGCACTGACAATAAAGGTCGAGTTGCTTGTGAGCAACCTCCCTTTGGCTCAATTAGTGCTCAAATCCGTCCCGGATTGTTTCGGAAATTTATTGGAATGTCCGGATTCAATAAAGCATGGCGGCACACGAAACTGGCCCCGGTCCGTACGGACCGGGGCCAAAACCCGCAACACTTTCAGTGACTTCTAGCCACCGAACTCCTGGAGACCCTTCAGTGCCTGGTCCAGGAGCGCCTGGCGGCCCTCCAGCTCGCGCTCCAGCTTGTCGGCCTTGGCGTTGTTGCCCTGGGCGCGGGCCTGGTCGATCTGACCCCGCAGCTTGTCCACGGCGGCCTGCAGCTGACCGGTCAGACCCTCGGCACGCGCGCGTGCCTCCGGGTTCGTCCGGCGCCACTCGGCCTCCTCGGCCTCCTGCAGAGCCCGCTCGACCGTGTGCATCCGGCCCTCGACCTTCGGACGCGCGTCCCGCGGGACATGGCCGATGGCCTCCCAGCGCTCGTTGATCGAGCGGAAGGCGGCTCGCGCGGTCTTCAGATCGCCGATCGGCAGGAGCTTCTGGGCCTCCTCGGCCAGTTCCTCCTTCAGCTTCAGGTTCTCCGCCTGCTCCGCGTCCCGCTCCGCGAACAGCGAGCTGCGCGCGGCGAAGAACACGTCCTGGGCACCGCGGAAGCGGTTCCACAGGTCGTCCTCGTGCTCGCGCTGGGCGCGGCCCGCGGCCTTCCACTGCGCCATCAGCTCGCGGTAGCGAGCCGCCGTCGGACCCCAGTCCGTCGAACCGGACAGCGCCTCGGCCTCGGCGACCAGCCGCTCCTTGGTCCGGCGGGCCTCCTCGCGCTGCGCGTCCAGCTGAGCGAAGTGCGCCTTGCGCCGCTTGGAGAACGCCGACCGGGCGTGCGAGAAGCGGTGCCACAACTCGTCGTCGGACTTGCGGTCCAGCCGCGGCAGCCCCTTCCAGGTGTCCACCAGCGACCGCAGCCGCTCACCGGCGGCCCGCCACTGGTCGGACTGCGCCAGCTGCTCCGCCTCGGTGACCAGGTCCTCCTTGGCCTTACGGGCCTCGTCGGACTGCTTGGCCCGCTGCTGCTTGCGCTCCTCGCGACGCGCCTCGACGGTCGCCACGAGCTTGTCCAGCCGCCCCCGGAGCGCGTCCAGGTCGCCCACCGCGTGATGGGCGTCCACCTGCTCGCGCAGGTGGTCGATCGCGGCCTGGGCGTCCTTCGCCGACAGGTCGGTGGTCTGTACTCGCTTCTCGAGGAGGCCGATCTCGACAACCAGGCCCTCGTACTTGCGCTCGAAGTAGGCCAGCGCCTCCTCAGGGGAGCCGGCCGCCCAGGATCCGACAACCTGCTCGCCGTCGGCCGTACGCACGTACACGGTCCCCGTCTCGTCGACGCGGCCCCACGGGTCGCTGCTCACAGCGCCTCCTCCACATGATGCCTGCGGGGGCTTCGGCGCCCCCGGCATCGTCCACAGTTTCGTCACGGCCAACATAGGCGACCAGCGGGTTGCCTGTCCGCATCCAGCGCGACCGAAATTCCGCTGTTGACCGTCATCGCCGTCAGGCCTTGGTCACCGTCGCTTTGTTGATCACGACGGTGGCGTTCGGGGCACCGTCCCCGGCGCCTGTGTTCTCGCCCGCCGCCGCGATCTTCTTCAGCACCTTCAGGCCCGCCGCGTCGACCGTGCCGAACGGCGTGTAGTTGGGCGGCAACGGGCTGTTCTCGAAGACGAGGAAGAACTGGCTGCCGTTCGTGTTCGGCCCGTTGTTCGCCATCGCGACCGTGCCCGCCGGGTAGACGGTCCCCTTCAGGCTCGGGTCCTTGAGGTTCTCGTCACGCATCTTGTACCCGGGACCACCGGTGCCCGTGGCCGTCGGGTCGCCGCACTGGAGCACGAAGATGCCCTTGGTGACCAGGCGGTGGCACTTGGTGTGGTCGAAGAAGCCCTGGCCCGCCAGGAAGTTGAAGGAATTGACCGTGTGCGGCGCCGCGGCCGCCTTGAGCGCGACGTCGATGTCACCGCACGTCGTGGCGAGCTTCATCGAGTACTTCGCCGACGTGTCGATCGTCAGCGCCGGCTCCTTCTTCCAGCTCAGCTTCTTCACCGAGCCGGCCGCCGGCTTCGCGCACGGGTCGGGGGCCTTCGTCGGCTTGACGTCCGCGGCGGTGTTGCTCTTCTTGTCGTCGCCCTTCAGCACACCCGTCGTGTACAGCGCGACACTGCCGATCACGATCACGCCCAGTACCGACGCGATCACGGAGTTGCGCGCGCGGGCCTTGCGGCGCGCCTGGGTGCGCCGCTGCTGCTGCCGCAAGAACTTCTCCCGGGCGAGCTGACGCCGCCGCTGCTCCTGGCTGACCACCGGGTTCTCTCCTCATGCGTGTCGTGTGTCGACCGGTACGCGTGCGGCTGCGTGGCTCTCGTGGGCCGACCGCTGCGTGTAGCCCCGTACCGTATATGGGTTCGCTGAGGAAACGGCAGCGCCGGTAGGCTCTGACTGCAGCTGAAGCCGCCTGTAATCGACACAACGAAGGACGATCGTGCTCATTGCCGGGTTCCCTGCCGGGGCCTGGGGGACGAACTGTTATCTCGTCGCCCCCGCCGCCGGTGAGGAGTGCGTGATCATCGACCCCGGCCACCAGGCCGCCGAAGGTGTCGAGGAAGCGCTGAAGAAGCATCGGCTCAAGCCCGTCGCCGTCGTCCTCACCCACGGCCACATCGACCACGTCGCCTCGGTCGTCCCGGTCTGCGGCGCACACGGCGTGCCAGCCTGGATCCACCCCGAGGACCGCTACATGATGAGCGACCCCGAGAGGGCGCTCGGCCGGTCCATCGGCATGCCGTTGATGGGCGAGCTGACCGTGGGGGAGCCGGACGACGTCCGGGAGCTGACGAACGGCACCGCCCTCGAACTGGCCGGCCTCACGTTCTCCGTCGCGCACGCGCCGGGCCATACCAAGGGGTCGGTGACCTTCCGGATGCCCGAGACCGCCGACATCCCGTCGGTGTTCTTCTCCGGGGATCTGCTGTTCGCCGGCTCCATCGGACGCACCGACATGCCGGGCGGATCCATGGCGGACATGCTCGAGTCGCTGGCCCGCGTGTGCCTGCCGCTCGACGACTCCACCGTGGTGCTGTCCGGCCACGGCCCCCAGACGACCATCGGCCAGGAGCGCGCCACCAACCCCTATCTGCGGCAGGTGGCCGCCGGGCAGGGAGCTTCCCCGGCTCCCCGACGAGGAATGTGACGAGAGATCTCTGTGAGCACTTTCAAGGCCCCCAAGGGCACGTACGACCTGCTGCCGCCGGACAGCGCCAAGTTCCTGGCCGTCCGTGAGGCGATCGCCGCACCGCTCAGGAGCTCCGGCTACGGCTACATCGAGACGCCCGGATTCGAGAGTGTGGAGCTGTTCGCGCGCGGCGTCGGTGAGTCCACCGACATCGTGACCAAGGAGATGTACGCCTTCGAGACCAAGGGCGGCGACAAGCTGGCCCTGCGTCCGGAGGGCACCGCCTCCGTCCTGCGCGCGGCCCTCGAAGCCAACCTGCACAAGTCGGGCAACCTCCCGGTCAAGCTCTGGTACTCGGGCTCGTACTACCGCTACGAGCGCCCCCAGAAGGGCCGGTACCGGCACTTCTCCCAGGTCGGTGCCGAGGCGATCGGCGCGGAGGACCCGGCGCTGGACGCCGAGCTGATCATCCTGGCCGACCAGGCGTACCGCTCGCTGGGCCTGCGCGACTTCCGCGTCCTGCTGAACAGCCTCGGCGACAAGGAATGCCGGCCGGTGTACCGGGCCGCGCTGCAGGAGTTCCTGCGCGGGCTGGACCTGGACGAGGACACGCGTCAGCGCGTCGACATCAACCCGCTCCGGGTTCTCGACGACAAGCGTGAGTCGGTCCAGAAGCAGCTGACGGGTGTCCCGCTGCTGCGCGACTACCTGTGCGACGCCTGCAAGGCCTACCACGAGGAGGTCCGCGACCTGATCACCGCGGCGGGCGTCGCCTTCGAGGACGACCCGAAGCTGGTGCGCGGCCTGGACTACTACACCCGCACCACCTTCGAGTTCGTGCACGACGGACTCGGCTCGCAGTCGGCGGTGGGCGGCGGCGGCCGCTACGACGGCCTCTCCGAGATGATCGGCGGCCCCGCGCTGCCGTCCGTCGGCTGGGCTCTCGGCGTCGACCGCACGGTCCTCGCCCTGGAGGCCGAGGGCGTGGAGCTGGACCTCCCGTCCACGACGTCGGTCTACGCCGTCCCGCTCGGCGAGGAGGCCCGCCGGGTGCTGTTCGCGAAGGTCACCGAGCTGCGCAAGGTCGGCATCTCGGCGGACTTCTCGTACGGCGGCAAGGGCCTGAAGGGCGCCATGAAGAACGCCAACCGCAGCGGCGCCCGCTACACGATCGTGGCCGGCGAACGCGACCTCGCCGAGGGCGTCGTCCAGCTCAAGGACATGGACTCCGGCGAGCAGACGGCGATCGGCGTGAACGAGATCGTCGCGGAACTGGAGTCCCGGCTCGGCTAGTCCGTCCGTGACGGAGGGCGCCGGGGATCCGGCGCCCTCTCACTGTTCCAGCAACCCGTACCGCATGGCGCTCGTCACCGCCGCCGTACGGTCGTCCACCCCCAGCTTGCCGAAGATCCGCAGGAGATGGGTCTTCACCGTCGATTCACCGATGAACAGGCGGCGGCCGATCTCCGCGTTCGTGCAGCCCTCGGCGACCAGCCGCAGTACCGCCGTCTCCCGCTGCGACAACCGGGGCCGCTCCGGCCTGGTCCGCAGCTGGTCGACCAGACGTGCCGCGACCGACGGTGCCAGCACGGTCTCGCCCCGCGCAGCGGCCCGTACCGCGTCCGCCAGTTCCCGCCGGGGCAGGTCCTTGAGCAGATACCCGGCGGCGCCCGCCTCCACGGCACGCAGGATGTCCCGGTCCGTCTCGTACGTCGTCAGGACGATCACCCGGCACGGCAGTCCGGCCGCCGTCATCCGCGCGATCGAGTCCACGCCCGAGCCGCCCGGCATGCGCAGGTCCATCAGCACGATGTCCGGGCGCAGTTCGGCCGCCAGCGCCTCCGCCCGCGGCCCGCTAGCCGCGTCGCCGATCACCTCCAGATCCGGTTCGGCGCTCAGCATGGCGCGCAGTCCCTCCCGTACGACGGGGTGGTCGTCGGCCAGGACGATACGGATCACGGGGTCTCACTCCTTGCGCCGGAAGCCATGCCGGCCGGGACGGGCAGGCGTACGGTCACCGCCGTACCGTCGCCGGGTGCGGTGCGGACGGTGGCCGTGCCGCCCACCTCGGCGGCGCGGGCGCGCAGCCCGGCCAGACCGTATCCGCTCGACGCCGCGGCCGGGTCGAAGCCGCAGCCGTCGTCGCGGACGGAGAGCGTCAGCGTGTCGTCGGCGTAGTCGAGGCGGACCCCGATCCGTGTCGAACTCCCGGCGTGCTTACGGGCGTTGGTCAGCGCCTCCTGGCAGGCCCGCAGGGCCACCACCTCCACGCCGGCCGGCAGGGTGCGCACCGGACCGGTCACCTCCAAGGCCGCCTCCTGACGGGTGGTCAGCCGGCCCAGCGCGTCCGGAAGGCTGGCGCCCGCCAGGTCCGCGGGCGCGCCGCCGGCGACCAGCGCGCGGGCCTCGGCGAGGTTGCGGCGGGCGGTGTCCTCCATCAGGGCCAGATGGCGGCGGGCCTGCGCGGGGTCGGAGTCGAGTTCCGCGTCCACGGCCTGCACCAGCATCAGCAGGCTGGTGAAGCCCTGCGCGAGCGTGTCGTGGATCTCCCGGGCCAGCCGATCGCGTTCGGTGAGGGCGCCGTGCGCGGCGGAGAGCCGGGAGATCTCGTGCCGGCTGGCGTCCAACTCGGCGATCAGTTCGGCCCGTTCCAGGCTCTGCTCGATGATCCGGATGATCCAGCCGCCCACGACCACCGAGAACACCAGGGTCACCAGGGCGGACAACGCGTTGACGAACAGGTCCTCGCCCCCCGGCCGCCACAGCAGGGCCCAGCCCGCGACCGGGACCACGTTGACCGCGGTCACCGCGATCAGCGCACCGCGCATGCGCAGGGTCATGAAGCACTGGGGGATCACGGCGAAGGCCAGTATCCGGGTCTCACCGGCCAGCACCGCGGACGGCAGGAACAGGGCCAGCGCCACTCCCAGGTAGTACCGGGCGCGGCGCTCGTCCGGCGGGTCCTCGCAAAGGAGGCGCCGCCCCACCGCCATGTACCAGGGCACCAGCGGCACGATGAGCCCGGCCGCGGTGGCCCGGACGGGCCACCCCGGGTGCCCGGCGCCGAGCAACATGGTCTGCGTGGCCAGCCAGGCCACCGCGAAGTACACGTCCCAGAGCAGGATCGAGCGGTCCCAGGCGTGGACTGCGCGGGCCCTGTCACCCTTCACCCGTCGCGCCGGTTCTTCCACCGGAAGGTCAGCAAGCACAGCGCCAATCCTCCGACGCACCACGCGCCCAGCACCAACGCGATCCGCCCGAACTCCCAGGCGTGCGCCTGCTCCAGGACCATCGCCGAGTCGGGCAGGAACACACCGCGCAGGCCCTGGCACAGCCACTTCAGCGGGAACAGGGCGCCGATGTCGAGCATCCAGCCGGGAATGGTGCCGATGGCGATGTAGACCCCGGAGACGAACTGGAGCACCAGGAACGGCAGCACGACGACGGAACTGGCGCTCTTCGCCGACTTCGGCACCGAGCTGATCGCGATGCCGAGCAGCGCGCACGCGGTCAGCCCGAGCACGAAGATCCACGCGAAGTCGAACCAGCGGCCGGGGTCGGACGGCAGGTGGACGCCGTAGCACGCCGTGCCGACGGCGAGGAGGATCGCGGTCTCCAGGACGGCGGTGAACAGAACCAGCCAGATCTTGCCCAGGAAGTAGGCCGCGGGCGGCATCGGGGTGCCCCGCAGCCGCCGCAGCACCTTCTCGTCCCGTTCGACGGCGATGGAGATGCCGAGCGACTGGAAACTCGTCGACATGATCCCGGAGGCCGTCATCGCGGGTACGTACAGCTGGGAGGCGGTGACCCCGGCGTGTCCGACGTGGTCGTGGAAGATCGACGCGAACAGGAACAGGAAGACCACCGGGAAGGAGAAGGTGAACACCACCTGCTCACGCAGCCGGAAGAACTGCTTGATCTCCAGGCCTCCCCGCAGCAGGCCGAGCCTCCAGGCGCCGGGCGGGGAGGCGGTGGATGCGCGGGCGGAGGCCGGTGCGGCGGTCGTGGTCATCGGGCGGCCTCCTGGCCGGTCAGCCGGAGGTAGACGTCCTCCAGGGTGGGGCGGGTCACGGTCAGTCCGGGTATCTCGCCGTCGAAGCGGTGCATGAGCGCGGCGACGGTCCGGGTCGGCGTGTCCGTGAGCTCCCTGCGCGGGGAGCCGTCGGCTTCCGTCCAGGTCACGGAGGCCTCACCGCCGTACCGCCGGCGCAGGCCGGTGGGCGTGCCCTCGGCGACCACCCGGCCCCTGGCGACGACCGCGAGCCGGTCCGCGAGGGTCTCGGCCTCCTCCAGGTAGTGCGTGGTGAGCAGGATCGTCGTGCCCTCGTCGGCGAGCAGCCGGATCAGGTCCCAGAACTGGCGCCGGGCGGCGGGGTCGAAGCCGGTGGTCGGCTCGTCCAGGAGCAGCAGCTCGGGACCCCCGATCACGCCGAGGGCCACGTCCAGGCGTCGCCGCTGGCCGCCGGAGAGTGCCTTGATCCGGCTGTCACTCTTCGCTTCGAGGCCGACCAGGCGGATGACCTCCGCCGGGTCGCGCGGGCGGGGGTAGTAGCGGGCGAAGTGCCGTACCGTCTCGCGCACCGTCAACTCCGCGGGCGCCGATTCGTCCTGCCAGACGATTCCCACCCGGGATCTCCACGCGCGCGTGCCCGTCGCCGGGTCCGCGCCGAGGACGGACACCTCGCCCCCGTCCCGTGACCGGTTGCCCTGGAGGATCTCCACCGTGGTGCTCTTGCCGGCGCCGTTCGGCCCGAGCAGCCCGAACACCTCACCGCGCCGGATACCGAGATCCAGCCCGTCCACCGCGGTCACGCCCCCGTACCGCTTGCGCAGCCCCCGGACGTCCACCGCGAAATCGTTCGCGTGTGCTGTCATGCCCTTGAGCATCGGCCGGAACCGAACGGTCCGTGCCCACCGTGCGTACGTCCTTATGTCCTTCCAACGGTGGACACACGCGTGCGTGCGGCACAATGAGCCCGTGCCCGAAGATGGTCCAACTCTCAAGTGACGGAATCGGCGTGATGAGCAAGACGACAGTCAATGACGTCTCCACCACGGAGTCGGGTCCCGAGCGTGCCGCCGGCACCGCGCGCACGGTCGGTGGCAGCCGCGCCTTCGCCCTGCTGCTGGTGATCACCGGCGCGGCCGGGCTGCTGGCAGCCTGGGTCATCACGCTCGACAAGAACAAGATCCTCGAGGCGAAGGCCGTCGGGAAGACGTTCACACCGGGCTGCAGCGTCAACCCGATCGTGTCCTGCGGCAGCGTCATGGAGAGCAAGCAGGCGGCCGCCTTCGGCTTCCCGAACCCCTGGCTCGGCCTGGTCTGCTACGGCATCGTGATCTGCGTCGGCATGAGCCTGCTGGGCCGCGCCCGCTTCCCGCGCTGGTACTGGCTGACCTTCAACTTCGGCACGCTCTTCGGCGTCGGCTTCGTCACCTGGCTGCAGTTCGAGTCCCTGTACCGGATCAACGCGCTGTGCCTGTGGTGCTCGCTGGCCTGGGTAGCCACGATCACCATGTTCTGGTATGTGACCTCGTTCAACGTCCGCAACGGCTTCCTGCGGGCACCACGCCTGCTGAAGTCCTTCTTCGGCGAGTTCACCTGGGTGGTGCCGGTCACCCACTGCGGCATCATCGCGATGCTGATCCTGACCCGCTGGGGCAGCCAGCTCTGGGCCTAGGCCCTGACGTCAAAGTCCCGCCCGCCCGGCGGCGACAGGGCCGGGGGCCGCCCCTTCCAAAGGCCCCGGCCCCCGGCCCGGCCGCGTTGTCAGTGCGGTGATTTAGGGTTTTGGGCGTGGAACCCGACCTGTTCACCGCCGCAGCAGAAGAACGCCAGGAGAAGGACCCGGCAGGCAGCCCCCTGCCGGTGCGGATGCGCCCGCGCACCCTCGACGAGGTCGTGGGCCAGCAGCATCTGCTGAAGCCCGGCTCCCCGCTGCGCCGGCTGGTCGGCGAGGGCTCCGGCGGCCCCGCCGGACCGTCCTCGGTGATCCTCTGGGGCCCGCCCGGCACCGGCAAGACCACGCTCGCGTATGTGGTCTCCAAGGCGACGAACAAGCGGTTCGTGGAGCTGTCCGCGATCACCGCGGGCGTCAAGGAGGTCCGCGCGGTCATCGACGGCGCCCGACGCGCCACCGGCGGCTTCGGCAAGGAGACCGTCCTCTTCCTGGACGAGATCCACCGCTTCAGCAAGGCCCAGCAGGACTCCCTGCTCCCCGCCGTCGAGAACCGCTGGGTGACGCTGATCGCGGCCACCACGGAGAACCCGTACTTCTCGGTCATCTCCCCCCTGCTGTCCCGCTCGCTCCTGCTGACCCTCGAACCGCTCACCGACGACGACATCCGTGGCCTGCTGAAGCGTGCCCTGACCGACGAGCGCGGCCTCAAGGACGCCGTGAGCCTCCCCGAGGACACCGAGGAGCACCTGCTGCGCATCGCCGGCGGCGACGCCCGCCGGGCGCTGACCGCCCTGGAGGCCGCCGCCGGCGCCGCCCTCGACCAGGGCGAGCGCGAGATCAGCCTCGAAACACTGGAGCAGACGGTCGACCGGGCCGCCGTGAAGTACGACCGCGACGGCGACCAGCACTACGACGTCGCCAGCGCCCTCATCAAGTCCATCAGGGGCTCCGACGTCGACGCCGCCCTGCACTACCTGGCCCGCATGATCGAGGCCGGCGAAGACCCCCGCTTCATCGCCCGGCGCCTGATGATCTCCGCCAGCGAGGACATCGGCCTGGCCGACCCGAACGCGCTGCCCATCGCGGTCGCCGCGGCCCAGGCGGTCGCCATGATCGGCTTCCCTGAGGCCGCCCTGACCCTCAGCCACGCCACCATCGCCCTCGCACTCGCCCCCAAGTCGAACTCGGCGACCACCGCGATCGGCGCCGCCATGGAGGACGTACGCAAGGGCCTGGCAGGCCCGGTCCCGCCCCATCTGCGCGACGGGCACTACAAGGGAGCCGCCAAGCTCGGCCACGCACAGGGGTATGTGTATCCGCACGACCTGCCCGAGGGCATCGCCCAGCAGCAGTACGCCCCGGACGCCCTGAAGGACCGCGAGTACTACACCCCGACCCGGCACGGCACCGAGGCGCGGTACGCGGACGCGGTGGAGTGGGCCAGGAAGCACCTCGGTCGCAGACGGTCCTGAGCGCCCTGTAGACTTCCCCGAAGTGCTGAGTCCCGCGCTGTCAGAGCGGGACATCCAGCCGGAGCCCCACGGCCGCAAGGACGCGAGGTTCCAGGAGCGTCGCGCACCGTCGAACGGTGTCGCGGGCAGCCCACCACCCCCCGGAGCTCCGGGACGGCCGGTGGGCCACTCGCGTGCTGCACGTTGTGCCCAGACCAGGGGAGCGGCTGCCCGGCAGGTCCCATGCGGACCCGGCGGGTTTCCCCGGCTGCGGAGGCGACCTCCCTTAACTCTGACAAGCCGGAAACTACGAAAGAGACGAAAGACAGTGGCGAACCAGTCCCGCCCCAAGGTCAAGAAGTCGCGTGCCCTCGGCATCGCGCTGACCCCGAAGGCCGTCAAGTACTTCGAGGCCCGCCCCTACCCGCCGGGTGAGCACGGCCGCGGCCGCAAGCAGAACTCGGACTACAAGGTCCGTCTGCTGGAGAAGCAGCGTCTGCGCGCGCAGTACGACGTGTCCGAGCGTCAGCTCGTCCGCGCCTACGAGCGTGCCTCCAAGGTTCAGGGCAAGACCGGTGAGGCTCTGATCATCGAGCTCGAGCGCCGTCTCGACGCCCTGGTCCTGCGTTCGGGCATCGCCCGCACCATCTACCAGGCCCGTCAGATGGTCGTCCACGGCCACATCCAGGTCAACGGCCAGAAGGTCGACAAGCCGTCCTTCCGTGTCCGCCCGGACGACGTCGTGCAGGTCCGCGACCGCTCCAAGGACAAGACGCTCTTCACGATCGCCCGCGAGGGTGGCTTCGCCCCCGAGGGTGAGACCCCGCGCTACCTGCAGGTGAACCTCAAGGCCCTGGCGTTCCGCCTGGACCGCGAGCCGAACCGCAAGGAGATCCCGGTGATCTGCGACGAGCAGCTCGTCGTCGAGTACTACGCCCGCTGATCCCAGCCCCGGCGCAGCGACTCAGCCCGCCGTCTCCCCGCCCTTCCGGGCGGGCGAGGCGGCGGGTTTGTGTTTCCGGTCGTCCGAACAGCGAGGGCCGGTGGGGGCTGGTCGCTCCCCACGTTCTCGGCTTCGTTCGAACCCGGGGGACCCCATCGCGGCGGAGCCGCACATGGATCGCACATGGATACGGCCCCGCCCCTGCGGGACGCGT
Source organism: Streptomyces roseochromogenus subsp. oscitans DS 12.976 (assembly GCF_000497445.1). Taxonomy (NCBI): domain Bacteria; kingdom Bacillati; phylum Actinomycetota; class Actinomycetes; order Kitasatosporales; family Streptomycetaceae; genus Streptomyces; species Streptomyces roseochromogenus. Next base: position 7,943,795 of record NZ_CM002285.1, read on the forward strand.
CAGCCCCGCGCGGAGTCAGCAGCGGCCTCAGCGTGGTCCGCGCCCCCGCCGCCCTGCGGTACCGCCCCTCGTGGAGCCGCCAGGGCGTCCAGCGGTCGTCTCCTGTCACGACCCAGTGCACGTGCCACGGCCGTGGCACGGTCCAGCCCGGCCCCTTCGCGCACGCACTCCTCGTACCGCGGGTCCCCGAGGGCCTGCCGCGCCATCGCCTCGCAGCGCTCGTGCGGGGCGTTGAAGTAGGCCGAGCCGAACAGCGGGAGCCCCACCGACGGCCATATCCGGCCCGCCGCGCCCTGCAGCAGCGCCGCCTCGGCCGGCTCGCCCTGGGCCGCCGTCACCAGCGCCAGCAGCTCCAGCACCATCACCGAGCCGAGCAGGTCGCGGAAGGCGTGCGCGTTGCGCAGACACTCCGCGAGCAGATCCCGCGCCCTGTCCTGGATGCCTTCCTGCCAGGCCGCGTACGCCAGCACATACAGCGCGTAGCTGCGGGCCCAGAGCTCCCCGTGGTCCTCGCACACCCGGCGCACGTCCTCGCACAGCCGCACCGCGTCCGGCAGGTCCCCCTGGAAGGCCCGCGTCATCGCCAGCTCCACCTGGCCCATCAGCACATTGCTGTTGAGCTCGCCGATCTCCTGATAGCGGTCCAGCGCCGAGCGCAGCAGCGTTTCTGCACGCGCCATGTCATCGGTGACCAGGGCCAGACAGCCGGTGCGGTGCTCGGCGTACGCCACCGCCGTCGGATCCGCGCACCGCTCGGCCTGCTCCCGGCACTCCCGCAGCGCCGCCAGCGCCGGCACCGCGTCGCCCTGGAGGATCGCCACATAGCCGAGCACCCACAGAGCCTTCAGCCGCGACTGCTCGTACTCCGAATCCAGCTCGACGCTGCGCGCCAGCCAGCGCCGGCCCTCCGCGAGCCGACCGCAGCCGACCCAGCAGAACCACAGCGACCCCGCGAGGTACTGTCCGAGATGGGCCTCGTCCGGCTCCGTCAGACAGAACTCCAGAGCCGCCCGCAGATTGGGCAGCTCCGCCTCCACCCGGGCGGCGACCTCGCCCTGCCGGGGCGAGAACCAGTCCAGCTCGCACCAGGTCGCCAGGCCCAGATACCAGTCCCGGTGCCGCCGGCGCAGCCGGGCCGCGTCCCCCATCCCCTCCAGCCAGTCGGCGCCGTAGGCCCGGACGGTGTCCAGCATCCGGTAGCGGGGGCCGGCCGGGGTCTCCTCACGGGCGATGACCGACTGGGCCAACAGCTCCGACAGCACGTCCAGGACGTCCTCGGCGGGCAGCCCGTCCCCGCTGCACACGTACTCGACCGCCTCCAGGTCGAAGGTCTGCGCGAACACCGACAGCCGCGCCCACAGCAGCCGCTCCGCCGGCGTGCACAGCTCGTGGCTCCAGCCGATCGCCGTGCGCAGCGTCTGATGGCGGCACGGGGGCCCGCCGGGGACAGGGCGCGGCGACCCGTCCCGGCCGCCCGCGCTCAGCAGCCGGAACCGGTCGTCCAGCCGCTCCAGCAGCTGCGCCGGGGACAGCGCCCGCAGCCGCCCGGCCGCCAGCTCCACGGCCAGCGGGATCCCCTCCAGCCGCCGGCACAGCTCGCGCACCTCGGGGCCGTCGGACACCTCGAGCCCCTGCTCCCGGGCCCGGTCGGCGAACAGCTCAACCGCCTCGTCCGCGCCGAGCGGCGCCAGCGGGAACAGCCGCTCGCCCGCCAGCCCCAGCGGACGCCGCCCCACGGCCAGCACCCGCAGCCACGGCAGCTTCCGCAGCAGCTCCGCCGTCAGCTCGGCGCAGGCCTCCACGAGATGCTCGAACCCGTCCAGCACCAACAGGGCCGGACGGCCGGCCAGATGCTCCAGCAGCGTCTCCCGGGGCGGCCGGGCGGTGTGGTCGGTCAGCCCCAGCCCCTCCGCCACCGCGTACTCCACGAACTGCGGATCGCGCACCGGCGCCAGCTCCACCCGCCCGGCGGCGGACTCCCACCCGGCGGCGACCCGCGCGGCCAGCCGGGACTTGCCGACACCGCCGACCCCGGTCACGGTCACCAGCCGGGCCCGGCCGAGCGCGGCCGTCAGCTCGGCGAACTCCGCCGAACGCCCGACGAACGTGGTCAGTTCCAGGGGCGGATCGCCGGCGGCGAAGGGATCGGCGAAGGGATCAGGGCACTGAGGACCTCGCATGGGACACGGAGCGTACTGAAGTGTGTTCAATGCGTACAATCGCTTCTCGCAACTCCGCCCCGTGGCCCCGGTAATGCGGTACGGAGCCCCGGCCCGGGCGCGATAGGCTCGGACACGACTTTTTCGATCGTTCCGATGTCGAGAGCACGTTTCAGGGAGCGGGTGCGCACAGTGTCCGGTGGTGAGGTGGCCGGGATCCTGGTGGCCGTGTTCTGGGCGATCCTGGTCTCCTTCCTCGCGGTGGCTCTCGCGAGGCTGGCCCAGACGCTCAAGGCGACCACCAAGCTCGTGGCGGACGTGACCGATCAGGCCGTCCCGCTGCTCGCCGACGCCTCCGCCGCCGTGCGCTCCGCGCAGACCCAGATCGACCGCGTCGACGCGATCGCCTCCGACGTCCAGGAGGTCACGTCCAACGCCTCCGCGCTGTCGACCACCGTCGCCTCCACCTTCGGCGGCCCGCTGGTCAAGGTCGCGGCTTTCGGCTACGGCGTCCGCCGGGCGCTGGGCGGCCGCAAGGAGGACGTGCCCGCGAAGGCACCCCGGCGTACCGTGATCGTGGGCCGCACGGTCCCTGCCGCACGACGCAAGCGGAAGTAAGGACGAGACCGAGCGATGTTCCGCCGTACGTTCTGGTTCACCACAGGTGTCGCCGCCGGTGTGTGGGCCACCACCAAGGTCAACCGCAAGCTGAAGCAGCTGACCCCGGAGAGCCTCGCCGCGACCGCGGCGAACAAGGCTCTGGAGACCGGTCAGCGGCTGAAGGACCGCGCGGTCGGCTTCGCGCTCGACGTCCGCGACAACATGGCCCAGCGGGAGGCCGAGCTGGAGGATGCCCTGGGCATCCACGAGAACCCCGAACTCCCCGCACCCCGGCGCCACACCGCCATCGAGAACGCCCCGGGCAACCACCGCAGCGCACCGAAGTACATCGAAACGTCGATCTCTTCGCCAACGAAGTACTCGTACAACCGGAATGAGGACCACTGATGGAGTCGGCCGAGATTCGCCGCCGCTGGCTGAGCTTCTTCGAGGAGCGCGGGCACACCGTCGTCCCTTCGGCGTCGCTCATCGCGGACGACCCGACTCTGCTCCTCGTCCCGGCCGGCATGGTGCCCTTCAAGCCCTACTTCCTGGGCGAGGTCAAGCCGCCCTTCCCGCGCGCCACCAGCGTGCAGAAGTGTGTGCGCACGCCCGACATCGAAGAGGTCGGCAAGACCACGCGGCACGGCACCTTCTTCCAGATGTGCGGCAACTTCTCCTTCGGCGACTACTTCAAGGAAGGCGCCATCAAGTACGCCTGGGAGCTGCTCACCACGCCCCAGGACAAGGGCGGTTACGGCCTCGACCCCGAGCGCCTGTGGATCACCGTCTACAAGGACGACGACGAGGCCGAGCGCATCTGGCACGAGGTCGTCGGTGTGCCGAAGGAGCGCATCCAGCGCCTCGGTATGAAGGACAACTACTGGTCCATGGGCGTCCCCGGCCCCTGCGGCCCCTGCTCCGAGATCAACTACGACCGCGGCCCCGAGTTCGGAGTCGAGGGCGGCCCCGCCGTCAACGACGAGCGGTACGTGGAGATCTGGAACCTCGTCTTCATGCAGTACGAGCGCGGCGAGGGCACCGGCAAGGACAACTTCGAGATCCTCGGCGACCTGCCGAGCAAGAACATCGACACGGGCCTCGGCATGGAGCGCCTCGCCATGATTCTGCAGGGCGTGCAGAACATGTACGAGATCGACACCTCCATGGCCGTCATCGACAAGGCCACCGAGCTGACCGGCGTTCGCTACGGCGACGCCCACGACTCGGACGTGTCTCTTCGCGTGGTCACGGACCACATGCGTACCGCCACGATGCTCATCGGCGACGGTGTGACGCCGGGCAATGAGGGCCGCGGTTACGTCCTGCGCCGCATCATGCGCCGCGCCATCCGCAACATGCGCCTGCTCGGCGCCACCGGTCCGGTCGTCAAGGACCTGATCGACACCGTGATCCGCATGATGGGCCAGCAGTACCCGGAGCTGCTCACCGACCGCGAGCGCATCGAGAAGGTCGCCCTCGCCGAGGAGAACGCCTTCCTCAAGACGCTGAAGGCCGGCACCAACATCCTCGACACCGCCGTCACCGAGACCAAGCAGTCCGGCGGCACGGTCCTCTCCGGCGACAAGGCCTTCCTGCTCCACGACACCTGGGGCTTCCCCATCGACCTCACCCTGGAGATGGCCGCCGAGCAGGGCCTCTCCGTGGACGAGGACGGCTTCCGCCGCCTGATGAAGGAGCAGCGGGAGCGCGCCAAGGCCGACGCCCAGGCCAAGAAGACCGGCCACGCCGACATGGGCGCCTATCGCGAGATCGCCGACACCGCCGGCGAGACCGACTTCATCGGCTACACCGACACCGAGGGCGAGACCACGATCGTCGGCATCCTGGTCGACGGCGTCTCCTCGCCGGCCGCCACCGAGGGCGACGAGGTCGAGATCGTCCTCGACCGCACCCCGTTCTACGCCGAGGGCGGCGGCCAGATCGGTGACACCGGCCGGATCAAGGTCGACTCCGGTGCCGTCATCGAGGTCCGCGACTGCCAGAAGCCGGTCCCGGGGGTGTACGTCCACAAGGGCGTCGTCCAGGTCGGCGAGGTCACTGTCGGTGCCAAGGCCCACGCCTCGATCGACGCCCGCCGCCGCAAGGCCATCGCCCGCGCCCACTCGGCCACCCACCTCACCCACCAGGCGCTGCGCGACGCGCTCGGCCCGACGGCCGCCCAGGCCGGTTCCGAGAACCAGCCCGGCCGCTTCCGCTTCGACTTCGGCTCCCCGTCCGCCGTGCCGACGGCCGTGATGACCGACGTCGAGCAGAAGATCAACGAGGTGCTCGCCCGCGACCTCGACGTGCGCGCCGACATCATGGGCATCGACGAGGCGAAGAAGCAGGGCGCCATCGCCGAGTTCGGCGAGAAGTACGGCGACCGGGTCCGCGTGGTGACCATCGGCGACTTCTCCAAGGAGCTGTGCGGCGGCACGCATGTGCACAACACCGCCCAGCTGGGTCTGGTGAAGCTGCTCGGCGAGTCCTCCATCGGCTCGGGTGTCCGCCGTATCGAGGCCCTCGTCGGTGTGGACGCCTACACCTTCCTCGCCCGTGAGCACACGGTGGTCAACCAGCTGACCGAGCTGCTCAAGGGCCGTCCGGAGGAGCTGCCGGAGAAGGTCTCCTCGATGCTCGGCAAGCTGAAGGACGCCGAGAAGGAGATCGAGAAGTTCCGCGCCGAGAAGGTGCTGCAGGCCGCCGCCGGTCTCGCCGGGTCCGCCAAGGACGTCCGCGGTGTGGCCGTCGTCACCGGTCAGGTGCCGGACGGTACGACCCCGGACGACCTGCGCAAGCTGGTCCTCGATGTCCGCGGTCGCATCCAGGGCGGCCGGGCCGCGGTTGTGGCCCTTTTCACGGTCAGCAACGGCAAGCCGCTGACCGTCATCGCCACCAACGAGGCCGCCCGTGAGCGTGGTCTCAAGGCCGGTGACCTGGTCCGCACCGCCGCCAAGACCCTCGGCGGCGGCGGTGGCGGCAAGCCGGACGTCGCCCAGGGCGGCGGTCAGAACCCGGCCGCGGTCGGCGATGCCGTCGAGGCCGTCGAACGCCTCGTCGCCGAGACCACCAAGTGACAGCCCAGTAAGGAAACGGTCGGAAATGCGCAGAGGACGTCGACTTTCGATCGACGTCGGGGACGCCCGGATCGGGGTCGCCTCGTGTGACCCCGATGGGATTCTCGCCACACCGGTGGAGACCGTCCCCGGCCGGGACATCCCCGCCGCCCACCGGCGGTTGCGTCAGCTGGTGGAGGAGTACGAACCGATCGAGGTCGTCGTCGGCCTCCCTCGCTCTCTCAAAGGGGGCGAGGGCCCGGCAGCGGTGAAGGTCCGCGCCTTCGCCCAGGAACTGGCCAAGGGCATCAAGCCGGTGCCGGTGCGCCTGGTGGACGAGCGGATGACGACCGTGACGGCCAGTCAGGGACTGCGCGCCTCGGGCGTGAAATCGAAGAAGGGCCGCGCCGTCATCGACCAGGCAGCCGCTGTGATCATCCTGCAGCAGGCCCTCGAATCCGAACGGGTGTCAGGTAAAGCACCCGGCGAGGGCGTCGAAGTGGTCATCTGATCGCGATACGGTAACGTTCCGCGCGATGCGCCGGTGTTCGAACAGTCGGCGCACAGCAAGAGGCGGAACGGAAGCGGGCCCACCGGTCGGCGGCCGGTCGGCTTCGCGGCTCTAGGGGATCGATGACTGAGTATGGCCGGGGCCCACACCCCGAACCGTGGCATCCGGAGGACCCGTTGTACGGGGACGGCGGATGGGGAGGACAGCAGACCCACAGCGGTCAGCAGTCCCCCTACGGCGGCCAGCCGCAGCACTATCCACAGCAGCCGCAGTACGGCGACTGGAGCCAGGAGCAGCAGCCCGGCTACGACCACGAGCAGTACCGGTACTACAGCGAACAGGGACAGCAGCAGTACGCCGGCCACGCCCAGCAGCCCTACCAGCAGCCCGGCGCCTGGAACGCGGCCGGCCCGAACGGCCAGGTGCCGTATGCCCCCGACCCCGGCGACCCGTACGGCCAGCAGCCCCCCGGCCATGGCGGGGAACAGCCCGACTTCTACGGCACCGAGGACGCCTACCCACCGCCGCAGCCGCCCGGCCGCAGGCGCCCCGGGCCGGAGGCGGAGCCGGAGACCGCGCCCGACGAGGAGGAGCAGCACCCCTTCTTCACGGGAGCCGGCGACGATGACGACGACGAGGAGCACGAGCTCCAGGGCCGCCAGGGCCGGCGCGGCAAGGGCAAGAAACCCACCAAGAAAGGCAGGAAGCGACGTACCGGCTGTGCCTGCATGGTCGTCGTCCTGGTCTTCGGCGGCGGCCTCGCCACCGCCGGCTACTTCGGCTACAAGTTCTACCAAAATCGTTTCGCCCCGGCCCCGGACTACGCCGGTAACGGCACCAGCGAGACGGTGATGGTCGAGATCCCCAAGGGCGCGGGCGGCTGGGACATCGGCCGCCGCCTGAAGGAGGCCGGCGTCGTCAAGAGCGCCGACGCGTTCGTGCACGCGCAGAACGACATCCAGGGTGGGAACAGTATCCAGGCCGGTGCGTACCTCCTGAGGAAACAGATGTCCGCCGCGAGCGCGGTGAAAATGATGCTTGACCCGAAGAGCCAGAACAATGTCGTGGTGACTCCGGGCGAGCGTAACGCGGGCGTCTACGAGGCTATCGACAAGAAGCTGGAACTCGCCGACGGCACGACGCAGAAGGTCGCCCAGAAGGAATACAAGAGCTTCGGCCTGCCGGCCTGGGTACAGAACAACGGCCTGGTCAAGGACCCGCTGGAGGGCTTCCTCTTCCCCGGCAACTATGCGGCCGCCAAGGGCATGAAGCCCGAGAGCATCCTGAAACAGATGGTCGCGCAGGCCAAGTCCAAGTACGACTCCTACGGCCTCACGGAAAAGGCCCGGGCGCTGGGCCTGAACAACGCGTTCGAGCTGGTCACCGTGGCGAGCCTGGTGCAGGCGGAGGGCAAGACGCACGACGACTTCCGCAAGATGGCGGAAGTGGTCTACAACCGGCTCAAGCCCACCAACACCGAGACGAACCAGTTCCTGCAGTTCGACTCGACCTACAACTACATCATGGGCACGAGCAACATCCACATCTCCCTCAAGCAGATCAACGGCAACCACAGCCCGTACAACACCTACACCCACAAGGGACTTCCGCCCGGCCCGATCGGCAACCCCGGCGAGGACGCGCTCATGGCGGCGCTGAACCCGACGCACGACGGCTGGATCTATTTCGTGGCGACCGACGGCCAGAACAACACCGAATTCGCCAAGACCTACGCGGAATTCAAGCAGCTCAAGGAAAAGTTCGATGCCACCTCGGGCAACTGACGCCTGCCGGGCCGCCGTACTCGGCAAGCCCATCGCCCACTCCCTCTCCCCGGTGCTGCACCGGGCGGCGTACGACGCGCTCGGGCTCACCGCGTGGTCGTACGACCGCTTCGAGGTGGACGAGGCCGGTCTGCCCGGCTTTTTCGAGGAGCTCGGGCCCCAGTGGGCGGGGCTGTCGCTGACCATGCCGCTGAAGCGGGCGGTCATCCCGCTGCTGGACGAGATCAGCGAGACGGCCGCCTCCGTCGACGCGGTCAACACGGTCGTCTTCACCGAGGACGGTAGCCGGATCGGCGACAACACCGACATCCCGGGCATGGTGGCCGCCCTGCGCGAGCACGGCATCGAACAGGTCGACTCCGCCGCGATCCTCGGCGCCGGCGCCACCGCCTCCTCCGCGCTCGCCGCCCTCGCCCGGATCTGCACCGGCGAGGTCGTCGCCTACGTCCGCAGCGAGGCCCGCGCCGCCGAGATGCGCGAGTGGGGCGAACGGCTCGACGTGGACGTGCGTACGGCGGACTGGGCGGACGCCGGGCAGGCGCTGCGCGCCCCGCTGGTGATCGCCACCACCCCGGCCGGCACGACCGACGCCCTCGCCGCCGCCGTACCCGAGCGTCCCGCCACCCTTTTCGATGTGCTCTACGACCCCTGGCCCACCGAGCTGGCGGCCCGCTGGTCCATGTTCGGCGGCGCCGTGGTCAGCGGACTCGATCTCCTGGTCCACCAGGCCGTCCTCCAGGTCGAGCGGATGACCGGGCGCTCCCCGGCTCCGCTGGAGGCCATGCGCCGGGCAGGGGAGAAGGCGCTCGCCGAGCGCTGACCTGACATATTCATGTCCGTCTGCTGGACCAGCGGCCGGGTTCGGGGCCCGGACGTGGGAGGATCGGAGATGGCGGACCGGGGCCGCGCACCCGGTCGGGCCGTCGCCGTACGCGAGCACGCGCGTACGCAGGGCAGTAGTACCGGGGCGCGAGCACTGAGGAGCATCGTTGAGCAGGCTGCGTTGGCTGACCGCGGGGGAGTCCCACGGTCCCGCACTTGTCGCGACGCTGGAGGGCCTTCCCGCCGGCGTGCCGATCACGACGGAGATGGTCGCCGACCATCTGGCGCGGCGGCGGCTCGGCTATGGCCGTGGTGCGCGGATGAAGTTCGAGCGTGACGAGGTCACCTTCCTGGGTGGTGTCCGGCACGGCCTGACCCTCGGCTCCCCGGTCGCGATCATGGTGGGCAACACCGAGTGGCCCAAGTGGGAGCAGGTCATGGCGGCCGACCCGGTGGATCCCGAGATCCTCGCCGGCCTTGCCCGCAACGCCCCGCTGACCCGGCCGCGCCCTGGCCACGCCGACCTGGCGGGCATGCAGAAGTACGGTTTCGACGAGGCCCGCCCGATCCTGGAGCGCGCGTCGGCGCGGGAGACCGCGGCCCGTGTGGCGCTGGGCGCCGTCGCCCGGTCGTACCTGAAGGAGACGGCCGGCATCGAGATCGTCTCGCATGTCGTCGAGCTGTGCTCCGTGAAGGCTCCGCAGGGTGTGTACCCGACCCCGGCCGATGTCGAGAAGCTGGACGCCGACCCGCTGCGCTGCCTGGACGCGGACGCGTCGAAGGCGATGGTCGCGGAGGTCGACCAGGCTCACAAGGACGGCGACACGCTCGGTGGCGTCGTCGAGGTGCTGGCCTACGGCGTCCCGGTCGGCCTGGGTTCGCATGTGCACTGGGACCGCAAGCTGGACGCCCGGCTGGCCGGTGCCCTGATGGGCATCCAGGCGATCAAGGGCGTCGAGATCGGTGACGGCTTCGAGCTGGCGCGGGTGCCGGGCTCGAAGGCGCATGACGAGATCGTGAAGACCGACGAGGGCATCCGGCGTGTCTCCGGCCACTCCGGCGGGACCGAGGGCGGCCTGACCACCGGCGAGCTGCTGCGGGTGCGGGCCGCGATGAAGCCGATCGCGACGGTGCCGCGGGCCCTGCAGACGGTCGACGTGTCCACCGGCGAGGCCGCCCAGGCCCACCACCAGCGCTCCGACGTCTCCGCGGTCCCGGCCGCCGGCATCGTCGCCGAAGCCATGGTCGCGCTGGTCCTGGCCGACGCGGTCGCGGAGAAGTTCGGCGGCGACTCCGTGGCCGAGACCCGCCGCAACGTGCAGTCGTACCTCGACAACCTGCGGATCCGGTGAGTGCCGTGCCCGCGCTCGTCCTGGTCGGCCCGATGGGCGTCGGCAAGTCCACCGTCGGGCAGTTGCTGGCCGAGCGCCTCGGCGTCGCCTACCGGGACACCGACGAGGACATCGTCGCCGCCGAGGGCCGCACCATCGCCGAGATCTTCGTCGACGAGGGTGAGCCCGTCTTCCGGGCGATCGAGAAGCGGGCGGTGCACAGCGCGCTCGCCGAGCACGAGGGCGTCCTCGCGCTCGGCGGCGGCGCCGTCCTCGACGCCGACACACGCGCGCTGCTCGCCGGGCACCGGGTGGTCTACCTCTCCATGGACGTGGAGGAGGCCGTCAAGCGCACCGGCCTGAACGTGGCCCGCCCGCTGCTCGCGGTCAACCCGCGCAAGCAGTGGCGCGAGCTGATGGAGGCCCGGCGGCACCTGTACGAGGAGGTCGCCACCGCCGTCGTGGCGACGGACGGCCGTACCCCCGAAGAGGTCACCCAAGCAGCGCTGGACGCACTGGAGTTGAAAGAAGCATGAGCGAGGCAGTCACCCGGATCCAGGTCGCCGGCACCGCGGGCACCGACCCCTATGAGGTGCTGGTCGGCCGCCAACTGCTGGGCGAACTGGCCGGGTTGATCGGTCCAAGAGCCAAGCGGATCGCGGTGATCCACCCGGAGGCGCTCGCCGAGACCGGTGACGCGCTCCGCGCCGACCTGGCCGGGCAGGGCTACGAGGCGATCGCCATCCAGGTGCCGAACGCCGAGGAGGCCAAGACCGCCGAGGTCGCCGCCTACTGCTGGAAGGCGCTCGGCCAGTCGGGCTTCACGCGTTCCGACGTCGTCGTCGGCGTGGGCGGCGGCGCGACCACGGACCTCGCTGGTTTCGTCGCCGCGACCTGGCTGCGCGGCGTGCGCTGGATCGCCGTCCCGACCACCGTGCTCGCCATGGTGGACGCGGCGGTCGGCGGCAAGACCGGCATCAACACCGCCGAGGGCAAGAACCTCGTCGGCGCCTTCCATCCGCCGGCCGGCGTCCTGTGCGACCTGGCCGCCCTGGACTCCCTGCCGGTCAACGACTACGTGTCCGGGCTCGCCGAGGTCATCAAGGCCGGCTTCATCGCCGACCCGGTCATCCTGGACCTGATCGAGTCCGACCCCGAGGGCGCGCGGACCCCGGCGGGCCGGCACACCGCCGAGCTGATCGAGCGCTCGATCCGGGTGAAGGCGGAGGTCGTCTCCTCGGACCTGAAGGAGTCGGGCCTGCGCGAGATCCTCAACTACGGCCACACGCTCGGCCACGCCATCGAGAAGAACGAGCGCTACAAGTGGCGGCACGGCGCCGCGGTCGCGGTCGGCATGCACTTCGCCGCCGAACTGGGCCGTCTGGCGGGCCGGTTGGACGACGCGACGGCGGACCGCCACCGTACGGTTCTGGAAGCCGTCGGCCTCCCGCTGCACTACCGCTACGACCAGTGGCCCAAGCTGCTGGAGACGATGAGGATCGACAAGAAGTCCCGCGGCGACCTGCTGCGCTTCATCGTCCTCGACGGTCTCGCCAAGCCGACCGTCCTGGAGGGCCCGGACCCGGCGGTGCTCCTCGCCGCGTACGGAGAAGTGGGCCAGTAAGTCCCCGGCTGTTCCGTCCGCCCGATTCCCGACCTCGACTTCCTTTGCGGAATGGGCACTTCAGGCCGCCCCCGGCCGTTTCACCAAATGACGGCGGGGGACGGTACCGTTCGGTAGGCAGCGGGCTCAGCCCCGCTGCCAGCACGAACGGTTTGCCGCGAGTGAGCTGGAGGGGCGCGTCGGTGTCGAGATGCCGAACACGCGGAGGCCCGAAGGGCTGAGCGCGATCGGTCTGTCGACACCGCCGCGGCGGTAGCCGCATATCGGATGCCGCGGCGCCCCGGAGGCGAACGAGCCGAAGATGACGAGACGGAGTGGCAACGGATGCAGCACGCAGTGGG